>DATFCB010000051.1:0-5985 GCA_035253525.1 Pyrinomonadaceae bacterium
GTCGGAAGGACGCCGGGAGGTGCGGGAGACGCTGTTGTGGGACCTGGCGGGGCAGCCGGGTTATCGGCTGATACACCAGTTGCACTTGAACGAGGTGGCTGTGGCGCTCGTTGTTTTCGATGCGCGGAGCGAGACGGAGCCGTTTTCGGGTGTGCGGCACTGGGACCGCGCCTTACGGCAAGCTCAAAAGATTCAGGCGAGCGCGGCCGTGCCGCTGAAGAAGTATCTTGTTGCCGCGCGCACAGACCGGGGCGGCATCCCTGTCAGCCGCGAGCGTATTGAGGCGACCGTGCGCGAGTTGGGCTTTGATGGCTACTTTGAGACAAGCGCGAAAGAGGGCTTGCAAATCCCCGAATTGATTAAGGCAATTCACGAGGGAATCGCGTGGGATGGGTTGCCGTCGGTCAGCTCGAATCAACTGTTCCAGACCATCAAAGAATTTCTCATCGCGGAGAAAGAGGCCGGGCGGCTGCTCTCGACGGCCGACGATCTTTACCGCTCGTTCCAGCAAACTCACCAAGCCCTGACCAATGACAAAGAGCTGCGGGCAAAGTTCGATACTTGCATCGGGCGTGTGGAGAATCGCGGGCTGATTCGCCGCTTGAGCTTCGGCGGGTACATCCTGCTTCAGCCGGAGCTGCTAGACGCCTACGCCTCGGCGATGGTCAACGCGGCACGGAGCGAGCCGGACGGTCTTGGATGCATCGCTGAAGAGGACGCGCTCGTCGGCCGCTTTAAGATGCCGCAGGACGAGCGTGTTAATAATAAAGATCAAGAGAAGCTGATTCTGATTGCGACCGTCGAGGAGTTGCTGCGGCACGAGATCGTGTTGAAGGAGACGACCGAGAAGGAAATTGACTTGGTGTTCCCCTCGCAGTTCACGCGCGAGCGGCCGGACATGCCGAACGTGCCGGGCAAGGCCGTCATCTTCACTTTCGACGGCCCCGTGCTGAACGTCTATGCGACGCTCGCCGTGCGTTTGTCGCGCAGCAGTCTGTTTCGGAAGAAAGAGATGTGGAAGAACGCGGCCAGCTATGAGGCGACCGTCGGCGGGGCGTGCGGGATGTATCTGAGGGAACTGGAAGAAGGGCAAGGCGAGTTGACGCTCTTCTTTGAGCCGGACGCCATCGAAGCGACGCGCTACCAGTTTGAAGACTACGTGGCTATTCATCTACAGCGGCGGGCGCTGCCCGACACCGTCAGCCGCAGGCGAATCTTCGTCTGCGCCTCGTGTGGTGTGCCAGTTTCGGATGAGCAGAGCCAGCGACGGCGCGAGCGCGGTTTCGTGGAAATGAGTTGCCCCGTCTGCGACGCGAAAATCTCGCTGCTCGACCGCGAGGAGCGCGTCGCCGCGGCGGTCGCGGCAAGGTCGAGCGAAGTCGTCGCCACTATGGACCGCGAGGCGGACGAGAGTCGCAACCGCGAGACTGCGGCGATGATTATCAAGGGCAAGATAGAGTCGGGCGACTACGACGTGTTTATGTGCCATAACAGCAAGGACAAGCCCGACGTGAAAGCAATCGGGGAGCGGCTGAAGGAGCATGGCATCTTGCCCTGGCTGGACGAGTCGGAGCTTGCGCCCGGTAGGCGTTGGCGGCCCAAGCTCGAAGAAGTGATTAAGACCATCAAGTCGGCGGCTGTTTTCGTCGGCCCAGACGGCGTAGGCCCCTGGCAGGATATGGAACAAGACGCCCTTCTTCATCAACTGGTGGAGCGGAACTGTCCCGTCATTCCCGTCATCCTGCCGGGCTGCGCGGCCAAGCCTGCGGTCCCCGTTTTTCTTCAGGGAGTGACGTGGGTTGATTTCCGAAAGTTGGAACCTGACCCGATCAAGCAGTTGGTCTGGGGCATCACGGGCGAGAAGAAGTACCCGACGATTTAAACTATGGATTCGGGCCGCGCTTCTGGGGCGCGGTCGAGTAGACTGATATGACTGAAGGCGTTTCTTGTCTGTGCTTGACGTATGGCCGGCCGGAGTTGTTGGAGGAGGCCGTGGAGAGCTTCAGGAGACAACAATGGGGCGGGCCGAAGGAGTTGATTGTCGTCAACGACCATCCCGAACAGGAGTTGGTCTGCGACGAGACGGACGAGATATTCCTTGTCAATCTCAAGCGAAGGCTCCGCACGCTTGGCGAGAAGCGGAACTTTGCGGCGGCGCTGGCGCGATATGAGTACCTGCTGCCCTGGGACGACGACGACATACACCTGCCGTGGCGGATAGAGGAGACGATGAAGTCTCTGCCTGCGGACCAATTCTACAAGTGCCCGCAGGTCTGGCTGGAGGGGAGCGGCAGACTGCTGGACGAGCCACGCCATGACAGGACTATCTTCCACGGCGCGGCCGCTTACTCTAGATACCTCTTCAGACAGGTGCGCGGCTACAGGTGCATCAACGGCGGCGAGGACCAGGACTTCGAGCGGCGCATCAGGGAGAATCCATTGCTCCACAAACATTGGAAGCTGACCGTCCTTCCCCTCTACCGCATCTTCATGATCGTGCGCCGGAATCACGGCAATTATCACGCGAGCGCCGTGATGGACTTGAGAGACATCCGCCCTAAGGTCAGCGCGGGAGAGTATTGTCTGCGGCCGCACTGGAAGAAAGATTATTGTGCCGAAGTGAAACGGAAAGTGGACCGCTTGAACGGCCTACAGGAGCAGGCACGAAGCGGCGGCGTTGACGGTTGAGACATTAACGCTCACGCGCCAGGCGAGATTTCAGAGCCGTCGAAGCCTTCCATTAAAGTATAATCAGCGTGGAGGTGGCAACGCCATGTACTGTCCTCTTTGCGGGACGCAGAACACCGACGGCGTAAAGTTCTGTCGCTCATGCGGGACGGAACTGGAAGCCGTGGCGCTGGTGTTGAGCGGCCGCCCCGCGCCGCCCGCGGAGAGCATAGACGAGCCAAAGACCGTGGACGATTGGCTTGAATTGCGCAGCGACGGCGTCAGGAATATCGCTACGGGGGTAACCTTGCTGGTCATCTCCGTGCTGATAGGAGTCGCGCTCGCGCTCTTCCTGCCGAGCAGTTTTGATGTTCCCTGGATATTAATCTGGTTAGTGCTCGTCGGCTGGATGGCCTGCTGGGGCGGCATAGAGTTGGGCAACGGCATAGGCGACTTTCTCGAAGCGATAAGCCGCCTGCGGATGATGGGGCCGCCCGCGCAGGAGGAGGAGCAGCAGCAGCCCACGGTTGACGCGACGCCCAGAGAGTTGAAAGACGCGGGCGAGCCTGTGCCAAATCCTTCCGCCTTCAAGAAGCCGCCGGCCGTGAGTGTGACGGAAGCGACGACGCGCAACCTGGACGATTTGGCAGAGCAGTAAGATTTTTCGCGCTCGCATTCAAGTCGAGAGGAAGGAGTTCCGAAGATGGTCTTGACAGAAGAGTCTGAGACGTTGTGGTATCCGCCCACGCTCGACGTGTTTCTCAATCGCTGGTTCACGACCTACGAGGAGGCGCGGCGCATCCTCGACGCCGAGGGCGGGTATCTGCTGCCGTACAAGCACCAGTTCTTCGTCTGCGAGGCCGCGGCGATCAAGGCGATGGGACTGGACCCCGAAGACCCCGACTGGGAAAGTATCGGCCGCGACTGCGCGCGCCCCGCGGACGAGCAAGCCTATCAACGCCTACGCGCGAAACGCGAACTGGCGGCGCACGGGCGCTGATTGAACATGCCGCTCAGGCGCGGGCTGACACTCGGAGAATTCGCGCCCCTGCACAGAGGGGCCACCAGTTGCTGATAGAGACCGCCCTCGCCGAGTTGGACGAGGTGGTCGTCATCATCTACGACTGCCCGTTGACGACCCTCCTCCCGCTCAACGTCCGTGCGAACTGGATTAGAAAACTCTACCCACGCGTCCGCGTCATAGAAGCCTGGGACGGCCTCATCTCGTGGAAAAGCAGTGACGTTGTGACGTTGTGACAAGTGACGAGTTAAAGAAAGAAAGCTCTTACTCGTCACTTATCACTTATCACTTATCACTTATCACTTGTCACTGTTTTTATACTACTGTCCCGTCCGGGATGACGGCGTTCTTGGGGACGATGATGATGCGGTCGCGGATGAAGTAGTTGCCGCCGTCGCCGTCGGCGTTCTCGACGCCGCCCTCATTGAGGAGGCGTACGTTCGCGCCGATGCGCGTGTTCTTGTCTATGATGGCGCGGCGGATGATCGCGTTCTCGCCGACGCCGAGGCGCGGGGTCCCGGCCTTCAGTTCCGCGCGCATGTCCTCGATTGACTGATAGTAGTCCGACCCCATCAGGATCGAGCCTTCTATCCGCGCGCCCGCCTCTATCCGGCTGCGCAGGCCGATGATCGAGCGGTTGATTCTGGCCGTGTTGATGATGCAGCCCTCGCTGACGATGGAGTCCTGTATGTCGCACTCGTTGATCTTCGACGGCGGGAGATAACGCGAGCGCGTGAAGATGGGCGCGTCCGTGTCGAAGAGGTTGAATTTTGGCACACGCGAGGTCAGGTCAATGTTGGCCTCGTAGAAGGCGCTGATGGTCCCTATGTCCTCCCAGTAGCCGTCGAACATGAACGCCTGCACGTTGCAGCAGTCAATCGCCGCCGGGATGATGTTGCGCCCGAAGTCGAAGGCCGTCGGGTCCTCGGCGAGCAGTTTGACCAGCAGGTCGTACTTGAAGACGTAAATTCCCATCGAGGCCAGGTAGGGCCGCGCCTGCGCCTCGTCCGCGCTCAGGCCCAGGCTGGAGGTATCCACCCTCATGGATTCGAGCGCCTCGCCCTTCGGCTTCTCCTTAAACTCCGTGATGCGCCCCGAGGCGTCTGTCTTCAAGAGCCCGAACTCTTCGGCCGCTTCGGCAGCGCAGGGGATGACCGAGACGGTCACGTCCGCGTTCGTGTCGAAGTGGCGCGCGAGAAAGCTGCGGTAGTCCATGCGATAGAGGTGGTCGCCCGAAAGTATCAGGAGCGTGTCAATGCCCCAGTCGCCTATGTGCGGCAGGACCTGGCGCACGGCGTCGGCCGTCCCCTGAAACCACTGCGGGCTCTCGGGCGTCTGCTCGGCGGCGAGGATTTCGACGAAGCCGTCTGAGAACTGCGAGAAGCGATAGGTGCGCGCGATGTGGCGGTTGAGCGAGGCCGAGTTGTATTGCGTCAGGACGAAGATTTTGACCACGTCCGAGTTGATGCAGTTCGAGATCGGAATGTCTACGAGCCTGTACTTGCCGCCGAGCGGCACGGCCGGCTTGGACCGTTGCTGCGTCAGCGGGAACAGGCGCGAGCCAGCCCCGCCGCCGAGAATCACAGCCAGCAGGTTGCGTTTGACAGCCATAACCCCTCCTTGACCGCCTTGCTTTGTAATTGGGTTGGATCGCCTTGAGAATAGAACAAGAAAGGCAAAAGGTAAAAGGCAAAAGGCTCGTCAATCGTAAATCGTCAATCGTCAATAGAGAAAACGTGCGTTCTCCGATTCACGATTCACGATTTACGATTGACGACCCCTTCAGTACGCAGCGGCTGACGCCGTGGGTTTTGCGCCGGAGGCTTCCTGCGCGATCTTGACGCCGACGCTCGCGCCTATGCGCGTGGCCCCCGCCTCGACCATCTTGCGCGCGTCCTCCAAACCTTTGACGCCGCCCGAAGCCTTGACGCCGAGGTCGGGGCCGACCGCCTGCCGCATCAACGCCACGTCCGCGACGGTCGCGCCGCCTTTGGAGAATCCCGTCGAGGTCTTGACGAAGTCAGCGCCCGCACGCTTGGCCGCGAGCGAGGCGCGCACCTTCTCTTCGTCCGTCAGGAGCGCCGTCTCTATGATTACCTTGCAGACGACCTCGTATTCGTGCGCGACCTCCACGACCGAGCGTATGTCGTGCTCGACGGCGCAGTCGTCACCGCTCTTGAGCGCGCCGATGTTGATGACCATGTCAACCTCACGCGCGCCGTCGAAGATCGCGCGGCGGGTCTCAAAAGCCTTCACGTCCGGGAGCGTTGCGCCCAGGGGGAAGCCTATGACGGTGC
>DATFCB010000052.1:0-3699 GCA_035253525.1 Pyrinomonadaceae bacterium
CTCTTCGGTCCGCGCCTGGATAGTCGTCGCCGCGCTCGTGCTGACGATAGTCGCCGCGCCCGCCGCCTACTTCGTGGGCGTCAAGACGGGCGCGTTGAGCGGCTACAAGCTCGAACGCATCAACGTCATCCTCGACCCTGAGCACGCGGACAAGCGCGGCTACGCTTATCACACCTGGCAGTCAATCCTGACCGTGGGCAAGGGCGGTCTGACCGGCGCGGGCGCGTCCTCGTCCGAGTTCTCGCAGAGCCGCCTCAAATTCCTGCCCGAGCCGCACAGCGACTTTATCTTCGCCGTGACGGCCGAGACCACCGGCTTCCTGGGCTGCATCCTGCTGCTGCTCGCCTACGCGTTATTGCTGTCGAGGCTGATTACGGGGGCGCGGCGCGCGCCCGACCGCACGGGCATGCTCGTCATCATGGCAATCGTCGGCGGCCTGGCATTCCAACTCTTCATCAACATCGGGATGGCGCTCGGCATGCTGCCCGTCATCGGCGTGCCGCTGCCCTTGATGAGCGCGGGACTCTCCTCCATCCTCGCCACCTTCATCGCCATCGGTTTCGCCATCAGCGTCCAACTGCGCCGCTTCGTCAACTAGGAAACGGGACAAGGCCGAAACGCGACTGTTAAAGAGCGTCTTCGGGGCGAGGAGCGCGTCCGGCGCACCCCACGCGGCACCCTCATTGACAGTCGCGTTTCGGCCTTTAATCTGGTACATTTTCGCGCTTCGGGCCGGGACCACCGACGACGGTTGTAAAACTCCCGGCCCGATTCGTCCACGGGTTTTTGTCCGCAAGAACGGCCTCAACCCTCGCAGTCAACCGGCACTCGTCTCTGTGCCAAATTTTTCGGAAGGAAGATATTCTTATGTTCTGCTTCAGGCGTGCCGCGCTCAGGCTCGCACTCGTTTTCGCCGCCACCGTCACGTTCGCCGCGGCGGCGCAGGCTCTCCCACAGACTTTCGTCTCCGTCTCGGGCAACAACGCCAACACGTGTGACCGCACGGCCCCCTGCCGCACGTTCGCGGGCGCACTCACGAAGACCGACGCAAACGGCGAAATCGTCGTCCTCGACGCGGGCGAGTACGGCACCGTCAGCACCACGAAGTCCGTGCGCATCATCGCCGAGGGCGTGTTCGCGGGCATCGGGCCGGCGGCCGTCCCCGGAGTCTCCGTGAACGGGGCGGGCGTGGTGGTCCTCCTCAAGGGGCTGACGATTACCGGTAAGGGGAATAACTACGGCGTGATACTCTCCTCCGGCGGCCCGACCGTGTCCGTCGAGAATTGCACCATCACCAACTTCAGCCGCGGCATCTACGCGAGCCAGGGCAAGCTCCACGTCAAAGACACCGTCTTCAGGAACAACGCCATAGGCATCTCCGTCAACCCGGGCGGCGGCGGCGAAATGTCCGCCACGATAGAGCACTGCCAGTTCGAGAACAACAACAACGCCGTCTCCGTCCTGGAGCCCGGCCAGTTTCCGGGCAGCGCGAAGGCGGTCGTGCGCGACAGCGTCGCCTCGGGCAGCATCTCTTACGGCTTCACCGTCACGGGCGACGGGGCGCAGTTGACGGTCGAAGGCAGCACGGTCGCGACCAGTAACTTCGGGCTCTACGCCGCCGCAGGAGGCAAGCTGGAAGTCAAGCACAGCACCTCCGCGAACAACGTCGTCGGCGTGTACGCGACGGACGCCGGCACGCGCGCGAGCGTCGAGGGCAGCGGGCTCTACGGCAACTCCAACTCCGGCCTGCTCGTCACCAAGGGGGGCGAAGCGTCTGTCTCCGACTCGGCCGTGTCGGGCAACGCCATCGGCCTGCGGAACGAGGTCGCGAACCCCGGCACGCTCAAGTCGTTCGGCAACAACCGCGTGGAAGGCAACACGACCAACGTCGTCGGCACGCTCACGCCCGCCTCACAGACGTAGAGACTCGTCGGGCCGAGAAGCCTCGCGCCCTGTGCCAAAATTTGCACCTCGAAAGTACGCCCCGGCGGGCTGAGGTTAAGCTCAACCCGCCGGGTTCTTTCTTTGTGCTCCTTGCTGAAAATCATTACGAACGCGGGCCGATGGGTGTAGAATCCATGTCCGGCCTCGCAACGTAAAGAGAATCCTGCTTGTCGGCGGCGCACATCATCACACGCGTGCGCGCGGCACAAGAAATTCGGAACGGCCGGCTCACTGACGCTCTTTTCTCACCGGCCCCACCTTTCAGCCAGACAAAGGAGCTTAATCATGACTACGACGAGGGCATGGGATCGTCCCTTCTTCAAGGCGGCCGAGAACAAGCCGGAGGTCATCGCGCATCGCGGCGGCGCGCGGCAGTGGCCCGGCGAAACGCTCTTCGCTTTCGAGCAGGCGCTGGCGATAGGCGTTGACGTGATAGAGATGGACGTTCACAGCACGAAGGACGACGTGCTCGTCTTGATGCACAACCCCACCGTGGACGAGACGACAGAGGGGAGCGGACCCGTGCACGGATTCAAGTTTGAAGATTTGAGAAAGCTCGACGCGGGCTACAGGTGGACGGCCGACGGGAAAACGTTTCCCTTCCGCGGGCAGGGCATACGGGTTCCCACCCTCGAAGAAATCTTAGAACGCTTTCCGGGCCAGCGCATGAACATCGAGATCAAGCAGACGGAGCCCAACATCGTGGGGGCTTTCGCGGAGATGATTCGCAAACACAAGATGCGCGATAAGGTGCTGGTGGCGGGCATGTCGGACAAGGTGATGGAAGAGTTCCGGCGCGTCGAACCGGACGTGGCGACCTCCGCCGCCCGCATGGAGTTGATAAAGTTTGTGGCGATGAGCAAGCTGCTGCCCTCGTCTGCCAAAGCCCCGGACACCGACTCGATCCAGGTCAAATCCAAGTTCTCTTTTCTGCCCATCATGTCTGCGAGGGTCGTCCGCGCCGCGCATCGCCTGGGGCTGCCCATACACGCCTGGACCGTCAACGACCTGGCGGACATGCGGCGCGTCATCTCGCTCGGCGTGGACGGCATCATCACGGACTTTCCAGGCCCCTTGATGAAATTGCTCGGCCGCTGAGGGGCCGTCGCGCGCGAGCGCCCTCGCACCACCCTACCGTCGGCTCTAACGGTGAAGGAGAATTTCCATGTACGACAAGCTCTACGAGGCCGTCGCCGGGATGGTGACATGGCCGCGCGTCGCGCTTCTCTTCGTCCTCGCTCTGCTCATGATGGGGGTCTTCGAGCTTCGCAGGAAAGCGCTGGGGACGGAGTTGCTCACCCTGGACGGCCGCAAGACCGGGTACACGCCCCGAGAAGCCGGCCAGGTGTTCGAGGCAATAGGCTCCGACGGGCGGGCGCTTTACGCCAACACCGAACTGACTCTGGACCTGGCTTTCCCGCTCGTTTACGGCTCGCTGATGGTCTCGCTCCTGATACTGCTCTACGGGCGTTACGCCAAGTATCTCGTGCTCGTGCCGGCGGCGGCCGTGCTGATGGACATAGCGGAGAACGTTACGATAGCGATCATGATTTGGGTTTACAACAAGCAGCCCGAGCCGCGGCCCGATCCCCCGCTCGCCAAGCTGAGCTCGGTCTTCACACAGGCTAAGTGGGCGTTGTCCATCATCTCGCTAGTGCTGATCGGTATCGGCGTTGTGCTCCTGGTGTTGAACGCACTCAAGCGCCGGAAGCGGGCGGGCGCGGCCGGGTCATAGCATAAACTTCTTCCAGATAC
>DATFCB010000053.1:0-6990 GCA_035253525.1 Pyrinomonadaceae bacterium
ATGAGGGATGAGGGATGAGGGATGAAGGGGATGAGTCTTAAATTCAATTGAGTTATTGATTCAATCATTTCATCCCTCATCCCTCATCCCTCATCCCTTCGCTAGCTCGCGTAGAAGATTCCGGCTTCGAGGCCGAAGCGCAGGTATTCAGAGAGCCGCGCGCGCAGGTTGGCCTCGCGCTGCGGCTGATAGAGCTGGTGGAAAGCGCCCATCTCGGATTCGTCGTCCGCGCCCTGGCGTATTTCGACGGCGCAGCGCGCGCTCAACTGGCAGTAGCCCGCGTCGCCGTAACGCAGCGAGGTGAAGAGCGGGCGCAACTGCTCCTGCTCCTGCGTGGAGTCGCCCTTCTTCGGCTGGCACATGTACTGTCTGGGCACGATTGAGCCGGGCGGGACATACGAGAAGCGCACGCAGCCCTCCTGCAAACGCTCCGCCTCGACCGCGACGCTCGCGGGGTCGCCCGGCGCTTTGCCCGCCATAAAAATCGTGTTCGAGGCTTCGATAATCTGCGTTTTAACGCGGCCGATGACGGTGCTGTTCTCAACTTCGAGCGGTGCGCCCGTCTCGTCGTTGGGCGCAGAGTAAGCGAACTCAGTCTCGGACGTGGCGTCAACGATGCTGTCAATGATACGGACGTGCGCGCCCTCGACCGCCTGTATCGCGCCGACGATTGAGCGGTCAATCTCAATGGTCACGTCTGGCGCGTCGCAGATGATGCGCGCCGCTGCCGCAGCCTCCGCTGGCACATTTCCAATCGCGTTGCGCGGCCCCGGCAGCAGTGTGCAATGGACGATGCGCAGCAAGCGCAGCTCATTTTTCTCTCCGAACCTGTCGGGCGGCAGGTGAATCGTGCTCCCACTGAGGACGAGGCCGTTGAGCGTCACCTCCGAATCCGCGTTACCCGTGATGAACAATTCGTCGGCGGGAACAATCACCGGGCGGCGCTCGTCCGCCGCGCGCCACTCAATCTTGCGACCCTCGGGCGCGTGTATGAAGGGCGACTCGAAGTAGTAATTGTTGTCTTCAATCTCGACCGCGCCGCCCGCCGAGAGATTGTTGAGCGCATCCTGAATCGTCGCCTCGTCGCCAGGGACTTTGACTACGGGCGTTAATTCGTCCGCGAAGCTCGCCGCGCGCCCGTACTCGCCGCCGCCCATCTCCGCGCTGAAGCCGTAATGAAAGAGCACGCGCACGGCCGGATTGACGTACACCCCGTCGGGCAAAAGTATCCGGCCGAGCACGGGGTCAATCACGTGACGGTCTTTGACCTTGTCGGGCCACGGGCTTCCCTCCAAATTACAGATTTCGACCTCGGTCGCCGCTATGAAATTCCCGTTGATGTTGAGGGCGAGGCTCTTGTCCGCGCCGTAAAAAATCTCCTTGTCGCGCGCGAGCACGCGGCGATTGAACGGCGCGGGCACGTTCACGGGCGTCGCCAGGTGCGTTATCTCATCTTCCGTCTCGGGCAGGTTGTAGAGCGGAGCCTCCAGCCCTAAGGGGTTGAAAAGGTAACTGCGTGCGTCCACCTTGTAGGCGGGCGCGTTCGTTAAGGAGTAGCTGCCGAGACGCCAGAGGAAGATGCCTATGTTCGGGATGTTGTACTTGCCGCGACCAGTTTCGATGTGGCGCATCTCGGCCGTGTGCGCCGAGGTGTCGAAAGGCGTGTTGATGCGCGCGAGCGCGTCCCAGTCGCGCATGTTCGGGGTCGCAAAGTGAGTCGGGCGCAGGTGCTTCATGTACTCGGTCGTCGCGAGCAGTTGGAAAAACTCCACGACGTTCGAGTTCCACCCCGTCGCGTCGTGTGCCAGTTGCTCGATGACGGCCGCGGTCCCCTTGCGCCGCCGGTAGGCCAGCGTATTCGCCACCTGCGCGCGGTTGCTGAAGGCCGCGCCGGGCCACGTGAAGAGGCCGCGCGCGCCGACCAGATCGCCTATGTAGGGCACGACCCACTCGGCGCAGGTCTCGATAAACTGGTCGTCGTAGAGCTGTGCCAAATCTTCTTCGAGGACGGCGACCTGCCCGGCGATTGTTTCAATCAGCGCGCGTAAGGGCTCGCCCTGCTCCGCGTCGCGCCGGCGATAGACGGCGGGCAAAAGCTCATAAAGTTTTTGGGCATCAAAGCTCATGACATCACCTTTATGTCTGGATCGCCCGGCTCTAACGTGAGCAGTTCGGCGGCTGTCACCTTCTCCGTTCCCGCGAGCGGCTGCGCGGCAGGCAGGCGCGCGTGCAAGGCGGGCGTGACCATTTCGTCCGTCCGGTACAACTCGTCCACGTCAACCGCGACGACGCCCGCCGTGCGCTGTATGACGGCGATTACTTCGCTCAACGTGACGGGCTGGCCGAACTCGCGCGCGTCGAACGAGAAGTGAGCGCGCAAACGCTCATTCACTTCCTTCAACACCGTGTCGGCCAAATAATCCCCGTGCACTTTTACTTTGGCCTTGAGGTGGAAGAAGCGCTGCTCGAAGGATTTGAGATGAAGCGGGACCGTGGGGTCGCCGGCCAGGCGCATCGCCGCGAGCAGGTTCGCATAGAGCGGGCTCGTGTCCGCTACGCCAGCGCCGTCCGGCCCCGCGATGGTGACGAAGACGCCGCGCGTCTCGCCGTTCCACGTCCACGTCGCCAGAGCTTTGGCGACGCCCATGAACGCGCGCGCGAAGTCCTCGTAATCCATGAGCGAGACGATGCGCTCCAACGTGTGCAGCGTCAGGGTCGCATTGCGCCGCGCCTGGTCGCGCGACTCCGGGTCGGCCGCGCCCGCCGGGGCCATAGGGTTGCTCACGCCCTTGAGGCCGAGCGGGCGCGACATCAACTGCGAGAGTTGGTCGGCCTTGAGCAGTCCGGGCAGGCCAGTTCCCTTGCGATAGACGGCCGTCACGTTGTCCTGGCCCGTGGGCAGGCGCGCGCCCGTGCGCCCGTCGCCGAACTGCACTGTCGTCTTGCCGTCGTCGTCCTGGCGCGTGATGTAGACGCGCTCTTCGGGTCCGTGCCCGTAGAGCGTGGGGACTTCGTGCCAGAGCAATCCAGCGACGCGCACTTCGAGAGTCGTTTGCGAGCCGGAAGGCGTAGACGCGCTCGTGTAGGTGAGCGGCGGCTGGCGGAGGGTGAAGCGTTGGAAGGCCTGGCTCGCGTCGCCGCTCCCCAGACTCTCGCGGACGGTTTCGCCGTGCGTCGCGAGCGCGACGTTGGCGCTGATGGTGACGCTCGGGCGGACGTAAGAGTTGTCGAGCGGCGTCGTCAGATGGACGCGCGTGAAGCCGTCGGTCGTCATCACCTGCTCGACCTTAGCAATCGTCGCAAGCTCGCAGGCGGTGACGCCGCTCTCCGTCTGAAGCTCGCCGCAGACGATGAGCTTCTGGCCCGCGACGAGGTCGTCCACCCAGGTGTCCAGTTCTATCAACGCGCCCTCGACCGGCGTCTCTTCCGGCAGCCGCGCCATCTCAAGCTCTTCGCTCTGCGTGTGGACGGTCGTCGTGCGTATGAACAGCTTCTCCCAGTCCGTGCGCGAGCTTAACGTCAGACGCGTGACCTTGGCGCTCAGGGTGAAGTCGGACTTGGAGACTTCGGCCACGCCTGTGACCTGATAAGCGCGCGCCTCGTCATCGTCTTTGAGGACGACCCAACTGTCACGGACGATGTCCGGGTAAGTGTTGTCCAGGAAGATGCGCTTCTCGTTGTTGCCCAGTCCCGGATACTCGCTCAGGGGCTTCGGAATCCAGACGCCCGAACTAAGTTTGTCCACCCACAGGGCCTTAATACTGTACGGCCCTGGATGGAAAATAGTCTTCGTGGGGTCGTCGGGGTTCGGGCCGTACTCGCCCACGCGCTGAATGATGGGCAGCGCGTACCACCTGGGCGCGTTGTGGCCGAAGATGCTGGCGCGCGTGCGCAGGGCGAGCACGCCGGGCTGCAATGACTTGCCCGCGAAGAGGTTCTTGAAAACGTCGCGCACGCGGAATCTGCTGATGAGCGAGTCGGTGCGAAGCGCCGTCGCGTTGACGGTCGTACCGAGATATTTTTTCGTCGTCAGACTGAAGGCGGCCGTGACCTTGATGGACATTGGCACAGTCGTGGCGACCGGCAAGACCTGCGGTTGCAGACGAACCTTTGTGCGGCCAAGCTCGTTTTCGGCCGTGACCGCGGCCACCTGGCGGAAGGCCGCGCCCGCGCCGACGGGGGTGACGAGCAACCCGTCGCCTTTCTTCAGTCCGGTCGCGAGCCCCGTCAGATAGATGAACTCGGCGTCCGTCTTAATCTCCTGCGGCCGTGTCAGGCGCGGGCGGATGGCGTTCCACTCGACGCGCGCCTCAATCCTCTCGACGGTCTCAAAAGTCTGCGCCTTCTCATCGGGGCCGGGGATGCTCTGGACCTTGATGCCCGCATCAATCACGGTCGCAGAGGGAACGCCCAGCGCTTCGGCCGTCTCGCGCGTCGCGCCCGGCACGTCGCTCAAGGTGAAGGCGAGGTACGTGCTGGCCGCGACGCCGGGGCGCAACTCGTAGCCGACGAGACGCGCGAGTTCAAGAATGGAGACGCGCTCGGTGGCGGTGCGCAGGTAAGACTCGTTGGCGATTCTCTCCTGGTAGAACGTCAGCACGTCGGCGGTCGTGGCCCAGGCGTCCAGGAGCGCGAGCGAAAAATCGTCCGCGTCGCGCGTGGTCAGATTGTGCAAAGCCTTATGCTCTGCGTCAGAGAGGCGCGCGATAAGGGTGCGCTTGAACTGCGGATGAATGCCGACGCGGTAAGCCACCGCCGAGAGGCCGGGCCGGTTAGAGACTTCGACGGGCGTTTCCACCGCCAGCCCCTCGCAGCAGCCGCAGTCGTTCAGATGATTATGTCCAACTTCGGTGCTCATCGCCCTCCCTTCATCGTCAGGCGGAAGACGCCGCGCTCCGGGAAATTCGGATCGTTGTCGAGGCGCGCGATCTCCAACCGCTCAAGCCCGAGGCTGCCCGCGTCGAGCGCATCGGTCAGCGGCTGGCCCTGCCGCTGGAATTTCGTAATCTCGATTGATGCCACGCCTTCGACTGATTGCGCGGCTGCGTAGAGCGCGCTCAGGTAGACCGTCTGCCCGAAGGTGAAATTATCCGGGTGAAAGACGCCGCGCCTCCCGTCGGCGAGCACGCGGTTGCCGAAGAGTTCGAGCAGCGCCTTCTTCACGTCGCCGCGAAAGTAATCGGGCTTGACGCAAACGGTCATCTCGATTTCCAGCGCGACGTAAATTGGCCCATCAATCTCAAGGTCGTGCCCGGCCATGCGGTAGCGTTCGAGGTGGCGGCGCATCTCGTCTTCAAACTCCCCGTCCACCTCCGCGCCGCCAAGGCGGTCAACTGTCAGGAAGACCGTGCGCCAGCTTCCAGTCCAGCGGAAGGTCGCGGCGGCGCGCTCAAGCCCCGCGTGCCGCTCGGCCATTTCGGCGTAGTCGCGCGCGGTAACGGCGCGCTGCTGCGTGCGGAAAGCGACGGGCGCGTTCTGGCGCACTTGCTCGAAACTTTCGGCCTCGACGCCGCCTCGCGCGGGCATGGGGTTCGTCACGCTCACGACCCCTGACTGAAGCGTGACGACGTGGCCCAACGCGCCTGCGCCGACGTTGCCGCGCGCGCCGTTGCCGACGCGGTAAGTTGCCGTGAAGCTGGTTCCGGCGGCCGGGCGCGAGCCGAAGAGTTCGTCTCCGAAGCGTATAAAGGCCGTGCTGTCGTTTTCGACTTCGACGACGAACTCGCGGGCTCCGGGGCCGCTGCTCAAGAGGTCGCGCTGCGGACGCCACGCGGAGAGTTGATTGTTCAACTCTCCCGTCAAAGTAACGAATGGCAGAAACTCTACGAGCGGCCGGTGCATGAGGGCGTGAGCCGAAGACGAAGACTTCTGCGGGTCGTGCGGCGCGCTGTGCGTGAGCGGGCGGTGGCGCAAGTGAGGCTGAAAGCGCGGCGGCGTGTGCCTGACCTCGCGCTCGGCGCAAAGGTCGCCGCTCGGTGGTCTGACTTTATCCAGCACGGCGTTGGCCGCCGGATACGTTCCGATGAATTCGTCTTTGATGGTCAGTCCGTGGTCGGCGAGCACTATGTTGCCGAGCGCGACGCTCGCGGGCTGCTTGTCGTTAGCATCACCGCCGACCTCGACCTCCCAGAGGCAGAGCGGGAAAGGCAGCGCGTCTTCCGCGGCCCACTCTATGTTGAGGACTCGCAGCTCCTGTGCCGGGTTACCTTCCTCCGTGAAAAGCGGGTCGGTCGCGGGCTTAATCGAAGTGAGGCGCACGGCGTGGCGGTGCGCGGGGTCTGCTTCCTCCGCGTTCCCATTCTGCGGGTTCCGCGCTTCAACGAAAATCAGCACGTCGCCGATTTTCAGATTCTTGAGCCTCTCATTCTCGTTTTTGAGCGTCGCGCGCGTGGCCCCCTTCGGCAGACAACAGCGCTCGTCGCCCCAGGTGTAAAACTCCATCTCGTTGTGTGCCAGAAAGAGCGTGGCCTCGTGCATCGTCTCAAAGACGATTGGCCCGGCGTTGAGCGCCTCCTCGTGCTGCTCCGAAAGCGGCTCGATTCTCAAGGGCTGCCCGCCCAGGCGCGTGAAGAGTTGCGTGCCCTGGTCGAGCACGACGTTGTCGGCGCTCGCGCGCGCCTGCACCCACGCGCGCGCGTTCGCGCCGTCGTGCATGAAATAGTCAACGAGCCGCGCGTGGCGGCGCACGGAGATGCGGCGGCGCGCTGTGCCAAGATAAGCTTCGGTCGCGACGGCGTCCTGCTGGTAACTGAGGTAGTCGCCCACGTAGGCCAGCATCTCTACGAGCGCGACGCCGAAGTCGGCCGCGTTGCGCTCGCGCCACGACGGCATCAGCACCGACATGCGGTCAAGCATCAACCGGCGCAGGCTCTGATAGTCTTTCGCCAGATAATCTATCTGCGGAGACTCTTGCGGCGAGGGCGGGCAGACCTTCTCTTCACGACAATCGAAGTCGCTCGGGCACGCGACCTTGAAAGAGAAATCAATCGC
>DATFCB010000054.1:0-2719 GCA_035253525.1 Pyrinomonadaceae bacterium
ATTGCGCTCGCCCGCCGCGCGGCGGAGCGCTATGTTCTTATAAAGGAGCTTGCGCGACTGCCCTTTCTCGAAGGACACGTCGAGCCTGCGCGCTGCCGATGTGACGGGCCGCACGTTCCTGAAAGAGCGCAACAGCAACTCTGCCCTTCCGGCGTGCCGCGCGATTTCAAAATCGAACTCGCCCGACGCGACCGGCGCATTCGCGCGCATGCCGGTCACAGAACTCGCCGCCACGACTTCCTCGAACCGAGGCGCGTCGTCGGGCGTCGGCGGCTCCACAGCTTGCTTATCGGGGCGTGGGACACGCGCAAGCGCGGGAGCCTTTCTCCTTGAGCCGCCGCCCCCTTTATTGTTCGCCGTCACTTGCGGGCGTTCTTCGTCGTCGTCGCGTTTTTCGGTTCTCTCGTCCTGCGCGACATTGCCGGCGTCGTCACTTATCTTGTCGGGCGTCACCTGTTTGATTTGCCCCGCTGTCTTTTGCTCTTCCCTGTGCGTCGAGGGTTTGAGAGCGAGGCCGCCCTGATTTTCGCGCGAGCGCAGGTAGATGACGGCGGCCGTGATGGCGACGGTGACCAGCACGACTGCGACGACGAAAGCGGGTCGCAGCCTCTTTCCGAAGAGACCGCCGAGCCACGCGCCGAAGCGCGGGCGCGACTCTGCCCGCGGCGCGGCGTCCTTTTCCTGCTCGATGCGCGCGCGGACGATGTTCCAGTGCGCGGGCGTGACTTCGAGGTCGCGCCGGTAGTTGGAGTAAACTTCCTGCTCGCGGCGGAGCGCGGTCAACTCTTCACCGCACGCGGCGCAGGTCGAGAGATGCGCGTCCAGGCGTTCAATCATTCGCCCGTCGAGTTCCCCGTCAACGTACTCCTCTATGAGGGGCAAGCATTCTTCGCACTTCATTGGCTCACCTCCAGGTAAGGGCGAATCAGGCGGCGCATCTCGTGACGCGCGCGGTGTAAATCGGTCTTCAGTTTCGCGACCGTGAAGCCCGTGATGGCCGCGATCTCTTCGTAACTCTGCTGCTGGAAAATCTTCAAGGTGAAGACGAGACGCTTGTCTTCGTCGAGCCTTGAGAGCGCGTCGCGGATCACGCTGTTCAGTTCCTTGTTAATCAGCGAGTCGTCGGGCGGCAAGCCTGCGTCGGCCAGCTCCGTGACGGCTGAGTCGTCAAGCTCGACCTTGCGCGAGGCCCGGCGGCGCGCGCGCCCGTGTTCGCGCGCGACGTTCTTGGCGATGCCGAAGAGCCAGGTCGAAAGGCGCGCGTCCGCGCGCAGTGTGCCAAGATTGCGGTAGGCGCGGACGAAAGTCTCCTGCATCAACTCTTCCGCGGCCTCGCGCTCGCCGGTCAGGTCGTAGATGAAGCTGATGATGGGGCGGCTGTAGCGGTCAAAGATCAGGTGGAAGGCGTCCGTGTCGCCGGAGCGAGCACGCGCAATCAGGTCCTCAGCACTGTTCATCAGTGTCGCCCCTAGCTCTCCGGCCTGTCCGAAAGTCTCAATTGCCAGCCGCTTCATCATCTCGGTTTGTTAGTGTCGCCCGCGCCGGAAAGGTTTCAAGCTTACCGGAAAACCGCCGCCGAAAGGATAGCCCGTTTAGTAAGTGAGGCGCACGCGGGAAAAGTTGCAGAAAAACAGTGGTCAGTGGTCAGTGGTCGGTGGTCAGTTAAGAGAAAGACAAAAGGCAGCCGGTTAGTATTAACGGCTGCCTCTTTCTTTTGTTTTTAACTGACCACTGACCACTGACCACTGACCACTGCTCTTACGGGCAGTCGGTCGCGCCGAGCGGGACGATCCAGAGTTCGGTCGTCGTCTGGTCGCGCGAGCCGCCGTCCTTCGTGACGAGGCGGTCGGGGCTGACGCCGCGCGCGTTGACGAGGTAGTCGTAGGCGCGCTTGATGCGCTTCTGCTTTTCGGCGCTGTTCGCCTTCGGCCCGCCGAAGACGATGATGTGGCCCTTCGCGTTCGGGTCGTTCTGCAACTGGATGGCGAAGTTATCCAGCCGCGCCTTCTCGTCGTTGTAGCGAATGGGCGGGTAGTAATCAACCTGTGTGCACTTAATCGGCCGGCGCGGTATCTGCGTCGTGCAGACCGCCGTGCAACTCTGGTTGTAGCCATCGACCGAGAGGGTCGCCGTGATGCTCTGGCCTTCGAGCCCGGTCGCGTCAACCTGTATGGAGGTCGTGCCCTGCCCGCTGATAATCGTGCCGCCGGTGACGGTCCAGTTGTAGACGGGCGTGATGCTGGCGGGATAGCCGCCCGAGAGGTTCGCCGTGAAGGTCACGGGCGTGCCAAGCGCGACCGTCTCAGGGCAGTAGATGCCGACACTCGGGCAGACGGGCGGCCGTATGCACTCGCGGACGACGACCTTCGTGGTCGTGAAGGCTGTGCAGCCGTTGTTCTGGTTGTTGTCAACTTCGATGGTCGCCTGGTACGTGCCGGGGGCCGCGCCGGACAAGTCCCACGTGGCGCTCGGCCCGTCGCCCACAATGCGGCCGCCGCTCGCGCGCCAGTTGTAGCGCAGGATGGACAGGTCGCTGAAGTTTTGCACGGAGACCGACAAAGGGATTTGCGCTTCGGTCAGGGCATCCGGGCAGGGCGTGACGACGCGCGCGTGGTCCGCGATGCGCACGATTGGGGCCGGCCCCGTCTGGGTCGGAATCTCCCTGTCCTTCTTCTTTTTCTGCTGCTGATCCTCCTGGGACAACGTCGCGCCCGTCAGG
>DATFCB010000055.1:0-5321 GCA_035253525.1 Pyrinomonadaceae bacterium
CTTGGCGTGAAAAAACCAAAACCTCTCACGCCAAGGCGCAAAGCCGCAAAGGGGTTGAGTGTAGTTTTCAAACGCGCTCTTATAAATCCGAAAGGCGTTGCGGCACGCGCTCCCGCAAGGGTTCAGGCGCGGGCGTGAAGTCTTCGCCGGGGTTGATGAACTGGTCGCGCTCGAATTTGTACTGCTTGTCGTAGAGCTGCTTATAGCGACCGTCGGCCGCGAGCAGTTCGTCGTGCGTGCCGCGCTCGACTATCTCTCCGCCTTCGAGGACCAGAATCTGGTCGGCGCTGCGAATCGTGGAGAGGCGGTGCGCGATGACGAAGGTCGTGCGCCCGTGCCTGAGCTTTCGCAGGCCGTCCTGAATCATGGCCTCGCTCTCGCTGTCCAGGCTCGAAGTCGCTTCGTCCAAAATGAGCAGCTTGGGGTCCGCGAGGATGGCGCGCGCAATGGCGATGCGCTGGCGCTGCCCGCCCGAGAGCTTGACGCCGCGCTCGCCGACCACCGTGTCATACTTCTGCTCGAACTTTTCGACGAACTCTTCACAGTGCGCGATGCGGCTCACTTCCTGAATCTCCCGCCGCGTGGCGTGCGGATTGGAGAAACCTATGTTCTCGGCGATGGTCCCGTCGAAAAGGAAGTTGTCCTGCATGACGACGCCGAGGTGAGAGCGGAAGTCGCGCAAGCGCAGGTTGCGCAAGTCGCGGCCATCCAATTTGATTGTGCCGGAAAGCGGTTGGTTGAAGTTCATCACGAGGCTCGTCAGCGTGCTCTTGCCCGAGCCGGACGAGCCGACGAGCGCCGTCGTGGAGCCTGCGGGCGCGACGAACGAGACGTTCTTCAGCACGGGGACGCCTTCGTCGTACTCGAAAGAGACGTTCTCGAACTCGACCGCGCCGCTCACTTCGTTGAGCGGCGCTCGCGTCTCATCCTCTTCATCTTCGGTCCCCATGTCCATCACCTCGCGTATGCGGTCGAGGCCGGCGAAGGCTTCCGTGATTTGTGTGCCGATGGCCGCGAACTGTATGAGCGGCGTCGCCATGAGCCCGGTGAAGATGACGTACATGAAGAGGTCGCCCAAAGACATCGCCCCCGCGACGACCGAGCGCCCGCCGACGAGGATGATGACGACGCCGACCGCGCCGATGACGAGCGACGAGAAGGCGGTCGTGGCAGAGACTCCCGTCATTGACTTCGCGATGTTGCGGAAAAGCTTGTGCGCGCCGCGCGCGAAGGTCAGCTCCTCCCTCTTCTCGGCCGTGTAGGCTTTGACGATGCGTATGCCGCCGAGCGATTCGGCCAGGCGGCCCGTGAGCTGCGCCGTAATCTCGCCGCGCTCGCGGAAGAGCGGCCGCAGGCGCTTGAAGGCGTAGAAGAGCGCGCCGCCGAAGACGCCGAGCACGAGGATGGTGAGCGAAGTCAGACGCCAGTTGAGCCAGAAGAGGACGCAGAGGGCGACAGCCCCAGTGATGAAGCTGCCGGTCAACTGGACGAGCCCCGTGCCGACCAGATTGCGTATGCCCTCGGCGTCGTTCATGATGCGCGAGATGAGTTTTCCGGTCTGCGTCGAGTCGAAATAGCTGACGGGCAGGCGCGAGATTTGGGCCTGCACTTTCTTGCGCATCTCCGTGATGGCGCGCTGCGCCGCCACCCCCAGGACTTGCGAGAGGCTGAAGGACGTGACGGCCTGGATGAGCGTTGCAAGGCCCGCCGCGACGGCAATCTTCCAGAGCCAGTCCGTGCGCCCTTTGCCGATCACCTCGTCAATCAGGTACTTGGTCGAGGCGGGCATGACAAGCCCCATCGCCTGATTCAGAATCATCAGCACAGCGCCGAGCGCGAGCCGCTTGCGGTGCGCCCACACCAACTCGCGCGCCTCGCCCCACGCCTCCGACCAACGTATCTTCTTCTTCTTCTCTTCGGCCATCACTTAAACCCAGGTCAATATCACCTACCGATTGCGGATTGGAAGACAAGGCATCAAGCCCTTTCTTTGCGTCTCCAGCGCCTCCAGCGTGAGTGATTTAGGTTTTCTCTCGCAAAGGCGCAAAGACGCAAAGGAGTTGAGTCATTGCGTGGCTTGAATCTATTTTTAATCCGCATTCCCCAATCTCGCTGTCAAGCTCTGTAACGCGCGGCGAACGTCTCGGCGGACGCGTCGGCCAGGTCAACCTCGAACTGCCCTCTGATTAACGAGCCGTATACTACCAGGTCGCGCCCAAGCATTCTCAGGCGGCGCGCCAATTGATTGTTCCTGACCCGGCCCGAGGAATCGAAATCCTGCTCGCCGTAGACGGAAGCCCCGTAAGGCAGGCTCCAGCCGTAGCACTGGCGGACGGCCGTGCGCATCTGGTCCATAGCGGTCAGCCCCTTCTCGTGCGAGGCGCAGACGTAGCCGAAGAGCTTACCGGCGAACTCGTCCCAGTAGAAGTCCAAAAAATTCTTCATCGCACCGGACATAGAACCGTGGTAGTCGGGCGTGGCGAGCAGGTACGCGTCGGCCCAGTTGACGGCTTCGGTCGCCGCGATCAAGCCCTCGTGCCGCGCGCCCTCTTCGTCCGGATTGTAAGTCGGCAGCCGTAGTTCGCGCAGTTCGAGCAGCCGCGTCTCCGCGCCGTGCTCTCGCGCCGCATCAAGCGCGACCGCTGCGGCGCGACTGCTGTACGACTGCGCCCGCGTGCTCCCGCATACGCCCAGGACTTTAACCACCATCGAGATACCCTTTCAAACTTTACACGACGGCTTCGGCCCTCAGGCGGCCCGTCGCCGTGCGCGCTCGATTAGAACCGAGTCGCCGAACTCGTGCGTCCGGTAGCCGCGCGCGTCCAACTCGGCGGTCGTGCGCCGGAGCGTCGCGTCGTCCAGAAAGGCGCGTAGCAATTCGTAGTGGCTGGTCCCCTGCTCGTGCGTGCCGGAGAGGATAACATCCACGACACGCAGGCGGCTCGTCTTTCCCAGATGCTCGGTCGCGAGCCCATCGCCAGCCCGCACGCGCCCGTCCGTGGTCGCAGCGTCTTCGAGTGCGCGCACGACGCTCGTGCCGACGGCGACGACGCGGCCGCCGCGCGCACGCGTGCGGCTGACGGCGCGTGCCGTCGCGTCGGGGATGCGGTAAGGCTCGTCGAAAGGCAGCAGGCGGTCGAGCGCTTCGTCGCCCGTGGACGAGATGCCCGCAGCGTGCGTCAAGGTCTCAAACTCCACGCCGCGCTCGCGCATCATTGCGAGCGTGTGCCAGTCGAGCGCGAAACCTGCGGACGGCGGCTCGAACGCGACCGGCAGGCCCGCGATGCGCGTCCACACGTCCCAGAGCGCGAGCGGCTGTGTCATGTGCGCGTACTGTATCGGACGCCCGTGTCGCGCCAGCCCGGCCCAGACCTCGTCCGCGCCGCCGTCGAAGAGAAGAGAGACTAAGCGCGCGTACCCCAGCAGCCGTTCGACGGTCGCAGCGAGTGGGCCAAGAATGAGTCGGTCGCCGGGGGCGAGCGCAGGCGGCGCGGGCCTGTCTTCGGTACGCGTCAGGTAGTCGCCCGCGCCGAAGACCACGGCGCTGAAGCGGCAGACATCGCCGGGGTCGAGCGAGGGGCGGCTTGCGAGCCGCACTTCGACTGACGCGCCTGACGCGGCGTGCACACCTTTCAGGCTCGCGGGCAGTGTCGCAGCGTCGTTGGCGACGACGAGATCGCCCGCGCGTAAATATTCTACGAAGGCGTTGCGTTGCGCGTGGCCTATGTGGCTCAACGCGTCAACGACCAGCAGCCTTGCATCAGGCGGGCGCTGAATTGCCCTGTCTGCCGCAATCATAGTGTTGCTCCTTCCAGTACTGAAACTGCGTCGGGTGACGCGGCTGACGCGTCGCGCTGCGGGAGCGCGGAGGCGATGGCGGCCACGACTTCGCGCGCCGCGTCCTCCGGCCGCTTCAGTGTCGAACGGTCTGCGTCGGGGATGGCGGCCGCGTGCATGGGCGTGTCCATGTCGCCGGGGTCTATTGAGAGAAAGCGCACACGGTCGTCCTTGTGCTCCTCGCCCCAGATGCGCGTCAGGTGCGCGAGCGCGGCTTTACTCGCGCCGTACGCGCCCCAGGTCGGGTAGGCGTTGACAGCCGCGTCGCTTGAGACGTTGAGCACGACCGCGCCGCGCCCTTCGCGGGCGGAGGCGGCCAGCGCGCCCATCAGCGCCTTCGTCAAACGGAACGGCCCTATGACGTTCGTCGCGAACGCGCGCTCCAAGTCCTCGCACTCAGTGTCCGACAGCATCGCGAGTGGAACTGGCCCAAGATCAGAAGCGTTGTTGATGAGCACGTCTAACCCGCCCAGCTCGCCCGCGATCTGCACGGCGATGGGGTAGATGTCTTCTTTGCTTGAGACATCGCCCACGATCCCGTGCGCGCCCGGGTGCTCGCTCGCCACGCTGCGGACGCGCTCGGCGTTGCGGGCGACGAACGCCACACGCGCCCCGCGCCCCATCAACTCGCGCACGAGCGCCAGGCCGAGGCCCGATGTCCCGCCCGTGACGGCGATTCGTAAGCCCGCAAAAGAATCCGCACGCTCTGTTTGCTGCCCATTCGGCTGTGTCGCTGCGGAAGGAATTCTCATGGTTGGCCTCCTTTGGAGTTTCTAAAGAAAAACCTTTACTAAGTCGGAGGCTACCACGAAGACTTGACTTTGTAAAGCGGTTTCTTTAGAAAGTCATTATGAGCGGAGCAGCGGAGCAGCGGCCGGGCGAGCGGAAGACGCGCCGTGCCATCGTCAAACTCTTGAAGACCGAGGGTCCTTTGGACTCTGCGCGGCTGGCCGAGCGGCTGGGGCTGACGGCGATGGCCGTGCGCCAGCACCTTTACGCCTTGCAGAGCGAAAACCTTGTGGCGCACGAAGAGAGGCCCGTGCCCCTTGGGCGTCCCGCCAAGTTCTGGCGGCTGACGCGCGAGGCCGACCGCCTCTTCCCGGAAGCCTACGCCGAGTTGAGCGTCGCCCTGATAGACGCCATGCAGGACGCCTTCGGCTCCGAGGGCTTGAACCGCGTGCTCGCCTCGCGCTGCGCGCGCCAGCGTTCCGACTACGCGAAGCGCATACGCCCGGCGGATTCTTTGGAGAAGAAGCTGAATGAGCTGGCGCGCGTGCGCACCGAAGAGGGCTATATGGCGGAGGTCAGTCGTGACGCCGAAGGGAATCTTCTGCTGGTCGAGAACCACTGCCCCATCTGCGCCGCCGCGACCGTTTGCCAGGGCTTTTGCTCGACGGAATTGGACCTCTTCCGCTCTGTCCTCGGCCCCAACGTGACGGTCGAGCGCGCCGAGCACATAGTCTCCGGCGACCGGCGCTGCGCCT
>DATFCB010000056.1:0-11577 GCA_035253525.1 Pyrinomonadaceae bacterium
ACGCGGGCGGCGTCAGGGTTATTGATTGTGCGTGGGACGCCGAGAAGATTGTGAGGAGACACGAAGAGTACAAGGAGATGCTGACGGCCCAGGCGCTCGACGCGCTTGAGCCGGCGGAAGCGCGCGAGCTGGCGGAACACCTGGCCTCGTGCGCGGAGTGTCGCACGGAGCTGGCGTTGTGGCAGGACACGGCCTCCACGCTCGCCTACGCGGCCCCGCTCGCGTCGCCTCCCGCAGACTTGCGCGCGCGCATCCTCGCTGGCGTCCGCGCCGACGGCGCAAAGCCCCTGGCCCAGAATGGCGATGCAGAAGCCGGGGCGCGGAAAGCGCCTCAAGAGAAATCGAAAGTCGTGCCCTTCGCTAAGCCGGAGCGTCAGAGGTGGAGCACGGCGATGAAAGTCGGGGCGCTGGCCGCATCGGTCGCACTCATCGCGTTCGCCGCCGCGCTTGTCCTGCTCTGGAATCGTTACAACGCCATGCAGCAGGAGTTCGTCCAGCTAACGGACCGCTGGGAACTGGCCCAGGGAGAATTGCGGCGCGAGCGCGAACAGATGGCGCGCCAGCAGGAGGCGATAGAGTTAATCACTTCGCCCGGCTCCAAGGTGACGGCGCTCACGGGCACGGATGTGGCGACGCGCGCCCACGGCAAGTTCGTCTACGACCGCAACACAGGGCGCGCGATGCTGATGGCCTACGACCTGCCGCCCGCGCCCACGGGCAAGGCTTACCAGCTCTGGTTCATCGCGGAGGGCAAGCCGCCCATGCCCGGCCGCGTCTTCAACACTGACTCTGCGGGCCACGCGGAGATGCGCGAACAACTCTCGGAAGAGGCGCGCGGCGCGAGCGTCTTCGCCGTCACCCTTGAGCCGTCAGGCGGCGTCTCAGCCCCCACCGGCGCGAAATATCTGCTCGGCTCCGCGTCGTAACCTCCGCGACAAACATTGGCCCAGCCGCGCAAGCTTTCTTCACAAACTTCAAGCCCCGAACAAAATCAACACACTCTCTCAGTCAGCCCCTTAAAACTTTCTTCCGTAGCGCAATCCGGCCCGGCCGGCGCGCGCGTAAATCCTGACGACAGCCCCCGAAGCTCAGGAAATCACGGAAGGATGAAAAGGGAAGAACTATGAAGAAGATTTTTGTCATGCTGCTCGTCGCCGCGGCGTCGCTCGCAGTCAACTCGTCAACCGCCCGCGCGCAGAACGGCAACCCGATGGTCGGCGGCGCGGCCATGTATAAGACCAAAGACATAGTGGACAACGCGGTCAACTCTGCGGACCACACCACGCTCGTCGCCGCCGTCAAGGCTGCCGGGCTCGTCCAGACGCTCAAGGGCAAAGGGCCTTTCACGGTCTTCGCGCCGACCAACGCGGCCTTCGACAAGCTGCCCGCCGGGACGGTCGAGACTCTGGTCAAGCCTGAGAACAAAGAGATGCTGACCAAAATCCTGACCTACCACGTCGTGGCCGGTAAGTACGACGCCAAAAAACTGATGAAGCTCATCGAGAAGGGCGGAGGCTCCGCCAGCCTCAAGACCGTCAGCGGCGGCACGCTGATGGCGATGATGAGCGGCAACAGTATCGTGCTCCGCGACGAGAAGGGGAACACCTCGAACGTTACCATCGCCGACGTGCGCCAATCCAACGGCGTCATCCACGTCATAGACACCGTCGTCATGCCCAACTAAGGCAGAAAGCGCGTCAATCATAAATCGTGAATCGTGAATCGGAGAAAGCACGTTTTCTCTATTTACGATTCACGATTTACGATTTACGAGTCTGCTGCCTTTTGCCTTCCATGACCTCTTGTTGGAAACTTGCTACACTGTAGGGCGGCGGCCGGTGGGCACGCTGTAAGTTACCGAGAGCGAGGAGAGAGAAGTGGCCGACAAACCGAAAGTGACGAACGAGATTTCCGACGAGACGGGGCAGCACGACGCGCGTTTCCTGCTGTGGCGCAGGTTCTGCGCGGACAACGGCATCCCCGTGGAGACTATGCCGGGCGACCTCAGCGGCGAAGCGAAACAGAAGTGGGAAAAACTCAAAGCGAACCTTCTGCCGAAAAGCATGAATAAGTGATGAGTGATAAGTGATGAGTGATAAGTAAGAGCTTCTTACTTATCACTCATCACTTATCACTTATCACTTATCACTCATCACTGTTTTACCAAACATTGCATATCCAATCTTCGAGTGTTAAGCTTCGGCCGGTAACGACAGACCCGGGTTCTACACAATAAGCATTTCCGCCGGACTTGCTTGTCATCGCATCCGCCAGTCTCTTTCACCGGAGGCCATGCGCCTTGGCCGTAGCTGCTGGAACCGTCATCAACCAGTACAAAATCATCTCCCGACTGGGCTCGGGCGGGATGGGCGAGGTCTATCTGGCACAGGACATACGCCTCGGCCGCAAGGTCGCGCTCAAGCTGCTCTACCAGGACGTTCAGCAGGGCGACGACTGGGTGCGGCGCTTCGAGCAGGAGGCGCGCGCCACTTCGATTCTCAACCACCCGAACATCATCACAATTTACGAGGTCGGGCAGGTGGACGGCTCACACTTCATCAGCGCCGAATTCATAGACGGGCAGACCCTGCGCCATCAGTTGAAGCATAGCGTGCTGAGTTTGCGTGAGGCGCTCGACATCGCCATCCAGGTGGCGACCGCGCTGGCGACCGCCCACGAGGCCGGCATCATCCACCGCGACATCAAGCCGGAAAACGTCATGCTGCGCTCCGACGGCTACGTCAAAGTCGTGGACTTCGGGCTGGCTAAGTTCATAGAGAAGCGCCTCCTCGGCTTGTCCGCCAGCGACCCGGACGCGGAGACGCAGGGCGAGGCTTCGGCCCCGCAAGTCAAGACGAACCCCGGCACGGTCATGGGGACCGTCTCCTACATGTCGCCCGAGCAGGCGAGCGGCCTGCACGTGGACGCGCGCTCGGACATCTTCAGCCTGGGCATCCTCCTTTACGAGATGCTCACCGGACGCCTGCCCTTCGAAGGCTCGACGGGCAGCGAGGTCGTCATCTCGATTATTCAAAAGAGGCAGCGGCCGATGGCGCGCTTCGCGCCCGATGTGCCCCTGGAGATGGAGCGCATCGTCAACAAGGCGCTCAGCAAGAACAGGGAAGAGCGCTACCAAACGGTCAAGGACATGCTCATAGACTTGAAACGTTTGAAGCGCGGGCTGGACATTGAGGCGGAAAGAAGTGACGAGCCGGAGGAGGAGTTCTCGCGTCAACTGCTGAGCGGCGGCACGGGCGGGGGCGGCGTCGCCAGGGTTTCCGCAGGGCAGCAGAGAGTTTCCGCCAGCCAGCCGCAGGCCAATGTCACAGAACCGCTCGTCACGCCGCACATTTCGAGCGCCGAGTATCTGGTCCGAGGGATCGCGCGGCACAAAAAAATCGTGCTCGTCGCCGCCGGACTCATCGTCGCCGCAGTCATTGCTTACTACTATTACACGGCGAACCGCGCGATAGATTCCATCGCGGTCCTCCCTTTCCACAGCGGCGATTCAGAGGCAGAGGACGAGCAGCTCGGCTATGAGATCACGAAGCAAGTCATCAACGGCCTCTCGAAGTTGTCGCCCAACCTCCGCGTAATACCGTTTAATTCCGTTCACCAGTTGAAAGGGAAATCGCCGCAGGAGGCGGGGCGCGAGTTGAAAGTCCGCGCCGTCTTGACCATCGAGGCCAAGAAGGTTAGAGACAATCTGAGCATCAGCGCCGAGCTTGTGGACTTGCGAGACAACAAACTCCTCTGGGGTGACTCTCCGTCTGTAAAATTCTCCGACATGACTCTCGCCGCGCAAAACATCATCGCGGCGGTCTCCGACCATATCGGCCTGAAACTGAGTGTCGAAGACCAGAAGAAAAAAGATGTTGAGTCTCTTTATATGAAGGGGCGCAACGCCTGGAACAAGCGCAAAGCCGATGATATTAATATAGCCATTGGATACTTCACCGAAGCCCTCAAGCTGGATCAAAACTACGCTCCGGCCTACGCGGGTCTGGCTGACTGCTACAACATGCTCGCTACCTACGGCGCGAGCGCGCCCACCGAAGCGTTCCCCAAGGCCCGCAGGGCGGCGGAAGCGGCGCTCAAGATCAATAATAATCTGGCGGAGGCGCACGCCGCGCTGGCCTACGCGAAATTCCGCGGCGATTGGGACTGGCCCGGGGCGGAGGCGGAGTTCAACGAAGCCATTCGTCTCAACCCGAATTACGCCTCCGCGCACCAATGGTACGCGAACTACCTGGCAGCTAGGGGGCGCTTCGACGAGGCCGAAGCAGAGACTCGTCGCACGCAGGAGCTGGACAAGACCTCGCTCATCATTAACTCTCATTTCGGCCTCATCTACTTCTTCGCTGGCCGCTTCGATGACGCCATAGCGGCGTGCAAGAAGACTATCGAGTTGGACCCCAATTTCTTCGTCGCGCGCAGGTACTTGGGACTCTCCTACGCGCAGAAGGGGATGTACAAGGAGGCCGTCGCGGAATACGAAAAGGCCATAGAGGCTTCGAAGAATTCCGCGTTGATGAAAGCCGAATACGCGAGCGTGCTTGCATTAAATGATGAGACAGACAAAGCGCGGGCCGAGTTGAGTAAACTTGAGGAAGAGAAGAAAACTCGTTACATCTCGGCCTATCACATCGCGACCATCTACGCCGCCCTCAAAGACCGCGACCGCGCCTTCGACTGGCTTGACCAGGCGTCCAAAGAACGCGCAGACTGGATGGTTTTCCTCAACGTAGACCCACGCTTCAAGAGCCTGCGCTCCGATTCGCGATTCACAGACCTGCTGCGGCGCATGAAGCTCGGGTAGCCTGTTCTTTCTGCAACTGAGCCCCGGCCCCTCGCATCCAAATTGTCATAAAAGCGCGAGACTTCATTCCCCCTTTCCCGCGCCGATAAATTAAAATAAGCTGAATCACACGCACGAGGTTTTAAGACAATGCCGATGAGTGAGCGCTCGGCCAGTTTGGCCGAAGTTTTGGACGAGATGACGGCCGAAGGCGCGGCCGAGTTGACGGAACATTTGCCGGACGACGCCCTGCGCTGCTACGCCTGCGGCCATCGCTGTTTGATTAAGGAAGGCAAGCGCGGCATCTGCAAGGTGCGCTACAACGAGCGCGGGCGTTTGATGGTCCCCATCAACTACGTCGCCGCGCTCGCCTGCGACCCGACCGAGAAGAAGCCCTTCTTCCACGCGCTGCCCGGCTCCGACACCCTCACCTTCGGGATGCTCGGATGCGACCTGCACTGCGCCTATTGTTTCACCCCGGAGACAGTCGTCATCACCGAGCGCGGCCCCGCAACCTTCGGCGAGCTATTCACTTCTGCTTCTCGTATTGACAGTCACCCTGACGCTGAGATTGCTTATCACGACAATCTCCGTGCGGTGGCTGCATCGGGAACGCTCCGACGAGTCCGCGGGATTTTCAAGCACTCCTATCAAGGTCAACTCGCCGTCGTTCGTCCGTACTACTTGCCGGAATTGCGCTGCACACCGGATCACCGCGTTTATGCAACGAGCGATGCCGCGACTCCCCCGACCCCTCTTCAGGCGCGGCAGTTAACGGACAAGCATTACCTGGCGATTCCTCGCCGCTATGCGTTCTCTTCAACCCAAGTCGTGGACGCGGCAAGCGAGTTGAGCGGACATCAGGTGGCGTATCGAGTGCCCTGGGAATTAACTGCTGATACACGCCAGACGCTTCTCGAAGCGAGCGCGCACGGTGAAACGTCGCGGCAGATTGGAGCAAGGCTCGGCAAGGATGCTTCTTACGTTCGACACGTGCGCAGCAAAATCGCGCGCGGCCTGGCACAGGATGTCAGGACGCGCGGGGCCATCGTCGAAGGACAGAGGGTGCGCTTCCCGAACGAACATCGGCCAGGCATACCTTCATTAATTCCTCTCGACGAAGGCATGGCGCGGCTGCTCGGTCTTTATTGCGCCGAAGGGTCCGTTTGCAGCGGCAAGAATCGTCCGAATAGTCATGTCCTCAACTTCAGCTTTTCTCATGCGGAGACGGAACTCGTTGAGGAGACTATCGGGCTGCTTCGGAAGTGCTTGGGAGTTAAGGCCGCGCGCGTGCGGCGGGCGACGACGCTGGCCGTCGCGGCAAACAAAACTTCCGCCGCACTCTTGTTCAGGTCATTGGCGGGAAAACGGTCTAACGAAAAGCGCGTTCCTCAAATGATCTTCGACGCGCACAGGCATGTCGCGCAGGCTTTCCTTGATGCGTATGTCGAAGGGGACGGTCACCGATACGAAAACGGGAAAGTCAGTGTCACGACCGTCTCGCGCCAGATGGCTTACGGCATCGCCTGGCTGGCCCTGAAGCTGGGTCATTTATCCTCTGTTTACGATACGGCAATGCCTGAGCAAGGGGTTATTCAGAATCGCACTGTCAAGCGCTCGCCGCACCAATACACCGTGGTGTGGTACGAGAATGCTGAGCATTCGCGCCATGTGATTGAGACTGAAGACTACTACCTCGTGCCGCTGCGCAGCGTTTCCTTCGTTGAATACGAGGGTGATGTATACAACATGGAAGTGGAGGAAGAGCATAACTACCTCGCCGGTTTCTTCCTGGTTTCAAACTGCCAGAACTGGTTGACCTCGCAAGCCCTGCGTGACAATTCCGCGGGCACTTCACCGAGCATTGTGTCACCCGACAGGCTCGTCGCGATGGCGAAGGCTTACGGAGCGCAGCTTGTGGGGACGAGTTATAACGAGCCGTTGATCACGGCGGAGTGGGCGGTGGAGGTGTTCAGGCGGGCGAAGCCGGAGGGGTTCAGGACGGCGTTCATCTCGAACGGCAACGCGACGCCGCAGGTGCTCGACTACATACGCCCGTGGACGGATTGCTACAAGATTGATTTGAAGTCCATGTCGGACCGCAACTACAGGCAGTTGGGCGGCGTGGTGGACAACATCCTTGAGACCGTGAAGATGGTTCACGAGCGCGGCTTCTGGGAGGAGATAGTGACGCTCGTCATCCCTGGCTTCAACGATTCGGAGGACGAGTTGAGGCGCGCGGCCGACTTCATCGCGAACGTCTCGCCAGACATCCCCTGGCACGTGACGGCGTTTCACCAGGACTACAAGATGACCGAGAACGCGAACACGACCGCCGAGCAGTTGATACGCGTCTGCGAGCTCGGGAAAGAGTCCGGCCTGCGCTACATCTACGCCGGGAACCTGCCGGGCAAGGTCGGGCGCTGGGAAAACACCTACTGCCCCACCTGCGACGAACTCCTCGTGGAACGCTACGGCTACCTCATACGGCAGATGAAAGTCACGTCCTCGGGCCAATGCCCGAAATGTAAGACCGCGATTCCAGGCATTTGGGCGTGAAAGCAGTGGGCAGTTAAGACAAAAACTCAACGCCGCCTGACGCTCGTTCTTAACTGTCCACTGCCTGCTGCCTACTTTTTCTTGACATACGTGGTCTGGTGGTAAACGGCGAGCCATTTGCCGTCGCGTTTGGCCCAGACGGAACTGCCGCGCTCGCCGTTCGGGTTGATGTCGCCGGACCCTTTGACGAGATAGGTCACGATCACCGCGTCGTCGTCAACCTTGATGGTCTTGAAGTCGCTCAGCGCGGCGTTTGACAGGTCGGCCTGCTTGACGCCGCTGAGGGACGCCGCTTTGTCGTTGACGCCCCACGGGAAGACCTCTAGCTGGTCGTCGGCCAGAAAACCGGCGAAGCGGTCGTAGTCCCTCTTCTTAATCGAGTCCCAGACCTGTTTCTCCCTGGCTACGGGGTCGTCCGCAACTGTCTCCGTGGATTTCGGCCCGGCCGCGGGCTGTGTCTTCCTGGGCGTGGCGTCGGCCGGGGGCGGCTCCGTGACCGTGGTGTCCTGGTGGAAGACGCCCACCCACTTGCCGTCGCGATTGGCCCAGAGCGAGCCGGCGCGCACGGGCGTCTCGCGGATGGGCTGGCCGCCGCTCGTGCCCTTCAGGCTGACGGTGTAGGTGACGACGGCCGCGTCCTTGTCGAGCATCACGACCTTCCAGTCGGCGAGGGAAATGTCCGTCGGCGCGACTCCCTTGATCCCGTCAACCGTGCCCGCCTTGTCGTAGATGCCGTCCTCCGACACGTAGACGAAGTCGTCGGCCAGCATCGCGGCGAAGCCGTCCGGGTTCTTCGCCTTGATCGTCTCCCAAATATCTTTCTCCCTGGCGATGATGGTGTCCGCTGTCGTGTTCGCCTCGGCCTTCGGCGTGGCCGCGGGCGAGGCGCTCGTGTTGGCGTTCGCGTTGCCGTTCGCTTCGCCGGGTGCTTGCGTGGTCGTCGCGCAAGACGAGGCCGCCAGCACGAGCAGCGCGAGCAGGATGATTCGCTTCATGTGCAGAGACTCCTCTATGGGGATGAAAGTGCGACCGTGCTTCTATGCCAAACGGGCGGCTAAGTCAATAGCCGGAGGGCCGCCGGGTAATCAGAGCGTGTTTGAAAACCTACGCTCAACCCTTTGCGCCTTTGCGAGAAAAAGCGGTTCACGCAAGGACGCAAAGTAAATACTAAAGGTGCAAAGGGGCTGAGTCAGTCGCGAGGGTCTGACTATTTTATCAAGTGTTAAGGAATTTTCTGACGTGTTGTAGGACGCGTGCTTCGAAGAGTTGCGAGCGCGTGCCGTGTCTGTCAATGGCGAGCCATTGGGGTGTGCCTTTGGGCGAGCGTACGAGCAGGAGTTCTTCGTTGGCGGACGTGATGCCGAAGTGGCGGATACGGCCGCAGGCCAGGCCGTTGCCGGGGACGAAGCCGTCGCGCGGGGCGCGCGGCCAGCCGGCCTCCACCATCAATTGCCGCACGCCGGACTTGAGCGTCAACAGCGTCCCGACCATCGTCGCGCTCCCGACCTCGAAGCGATGCCCGCTCTGTTTACTGAACTGTACGCCCGCGCCCTTGCGGTTGGCCTCGCCCGCGAGCAGCGTGAAGGTCTCGAACAGCCACTCGACGCCGGTCGCGCGCGCCTGATCGTTCGACGCGCGCAGACGCAGATACTCGACGAGGTCGCCGCGCCCCTGCGCGCGCGCGCCGCTCGGCCTCCGCCAGCACCTCTGTCCATTCCTCGTCCAGTTCACTCATAAGTCGTCAAGCGTGAGTCGTAAATCGTAAATCGTAATAGAAAGACCGTTCGTCTATTCACGATTTACGATTCACAATTCACGGCTCTTAGATGTTATCATGCCCGCACAACTCGACGCTTTAAGAATATCGCAGGTTCTTTCATCCCGCTTCGTATGACACACTCCCGATACGCGCGCCGCGCCGCCGCATACTGGCTCTCATTTCTGCTCATCCTGGGCTCCGTCCACGGCGTGGGCGCGCAGCCCTCGTCTCAGAGGACGAGCCGGAGGATGCGTCCGCGTCTGGTGCTCCTGATCGTCGTTGACCAGTTCCGCTACGACTACTTCGAGCGCTTCGAAGACCTCTTCGTGCCGAACGGCCTGCGCCGTCTCCTGCGCGACGGAGCGTCATGGGTCAACGCCAACTACGATCACATGCCGACCTATACCGCGCCCGGCCACGCCACGTTGATGACGGGCGCGTGGCCCGCCGAGACGGGCATCGTCGGCAACGACTGGCCCGACCGCGACGCGGGCCGCTTCGTCACGAGCGTCTCGGACACGACCGCCGTTCTGCTCGGCGGCGCGGAGGGCGACGTGGCCTCCAGCCCGCGCCGTCTGCTGACTTCCACTCTCGGCGACGAATTGAGACTCCAGACCAACGACCGCTCGAAGGTCATAGGCGTCTCAAGCAAAGACCGCTCGGCCATACTGCCCGCCGGTCGCCACGCATCGGCCGCCTACTGGTTCAACCAACGCACGGGGCGCATGGTCTCTTCCAACTATTACTTCAACCAACTGCCCGCGTGGGTCCAGAGCTACAACGACACGAGGCCCGCGGACAAGTTCTTCGGCGCGCGCTGGGAACGCCTGCTGCCTGAGTCGGAATACCTGAGGCGCGCGGGCCTCGACTCGCCGCCCTGGGAAAACATTGGCGAGGTGAAGGGCGACACCAACGCCTTCCCGCACATCGTGACGGGCGGGTCAACCGAGCGCGACACGACTTTCTATTCGGCGCTCGACTTCACGCCGTACTCCAACGACATGCTCCTCGCCTTCGCGCAGCAGGCCATCACGAACGAGCGGCTTGGCGCGGACGAAGACACGGACGTTCTCTCCGTCAGCTTCTCGGCCAATGATTACGTCGGCCACCGTTATGGGCCGTACAGCCAGGAGGCCATGGACATCACGCTGCGCGTGGACCGCTCCATCGCCGCGCTGCTGGACTTCGTCAACTCGAAAGTGGGCTTGCAGAACACGACCGTCATCTTCTCTGCGGACCACGGCGTCGCGCCCGTTCCCGAACACGCGAACGCCCTGGGCCTGCCCGGCGGGCGCATCAAGGGCGACGACGTGCTGCGCGCGATGCGCTTGGGAATCAGCGCGCGCTACAACTCAAAGAACACGCAGCCGGACCCGACCAGTGACTACGTTCTAAGATTGAATGAGCGCGACGCCTTCTACAATGGCAACCTCTACTTCAACCCGGTCGCACTCAAGCGCGACGGCGTCAACCAGTGGGAGATAGAGCGCACGGCCTGCGAGGCGGCGCTGACCGTGCCCGGCATCAGCCGCTGCTTCACGCGCACGCAGCTACAGTCGGGCGCGATCTCGCCCGCCGACCCCGTCGCCCGGCGCGTCCTGCACGGCTTCTACTCGCGCCGCAGCGGCGATGTCGTCGTCGTCTACGAGGCGTTCAAGTACCTGGGCGAGTTCATCCCCGCGACGCACGGCTCGCCCTACAGTTACGACACACACGTCCCCCTCATCATCATGGGCCAGAATTTTGCGCCCGGACGCTACATGCAGGACGCGACGCCCGCGGACATCGCGCCGACGCTCGCCGCGGTCCTCGGCGTGCAGCCGCCTAGCAACGCGGTCGGGCGAGTTTTAATCGAAGGCATAACAACGGCCCGCGCGCAGCGTTGAGAAGCGTTGCATTAACCTTTGAAGGCTTTTATGTTTGAGTTACTGAAACGAAGCAAATTCGCGTCCTTGTTCCTGGCAATCACTGTTTTGGCCTGTCTGCTCGCGGCCCCTGTTACGGCGCTGGCACAGGAAGGTGAGTTGCCGGAATCCGAGGGCAGCGTGACGGACCTTGCAAACGTGCTCGACTCGGTCGCGACGCGGCGGCTCGAAAACATGCTCGCCAATCTGAAAGCGCGCGCGGGCGTCGAACTTGCGGTCGTGACGGTCAAGACGACGGGCGGGGAGAAAATCTTCGACTACTCGCAGCGGCTGGCGCGCAAGTGGGACACGGGCGCGATGCAGAGCAAGACGAGCAGTCTGCTTCTGGTCGTCTCGACCGACGACGGGAAGTTCATCACGCAGGTCAGCCGCCGCGCGAGGAACGATTTGCCCGACGGCCTGCTCGGCGACATGGGCAACCGCATGACCGAGCCCTTCAGTAGACGCAGCTACGGCGAGGGCTTGATGGCCGCCGTCGAGACTTTCGTCACGAAGCTGGCCGAGCGTCGCGGCTTCAGCCTCGAAGGCATGGACGC
>DATFCB010000057.1:0-5231 GCA_035253525.1 Pyrinomonadaceae bacterium
CGCTGGCACACTTTCGGGCGGCAACCAGCAGAAGGTCGTGCTGGCGAAGTGGCTCCTGACGAAACCGCGCGTGCTCTTTCTGGACGAGCCGACGCGCGGCATAGACGTAGGAGCGAAGCAGGAGATATACGCGCAGATCAACAAGCTCGCGCGCGAGGGGCTGGCAATCGTGCTCGTCTCGTCGGAGTTGCCGGAAGTGTTGGGACTCTCGGACCGCGTCGTCGTCTTACACGAAGGGCGCGTGACGGGTGAATTCACGCGCGCACACGCCACGCCGGAAGCCGTCATGGCCTGCGCCACGGGCCACACGCGACACGCAGCTTGATTCGTCATGAACAAGGAGATCATCGCGGGGATAGACATCGGCGGGACAAAGATTGCTGTCGCCCTGGCAGACACTGCCGGTCAGTTGCTCTCAATCACGCGCTTCCCCACCCGGCTCGAAACCGGCCCGCACAGCATTCTTAATGAGGCCGTCAGAGAGATCGAGCGCATGAGCCGGGAGTTGGGCGCGCGCCCCGCGGTCGTCGGCATCGGGTGCGGCGGGCCGCTCGACCGCAGGCGCGGGTTGATTCTCTCCCCGCCGAACCTGCCGGGGTGGGACGAGTTTCCCGTCGTAGAGGTCGTCGAAAGCGCGCTCGGAGTTTCTGCCGTTCTGGACAACGACGCCAACGCCTCCGCGCTCGGCGAACACAGGCACGGGGCCGGGCGCGGATTCTCTAATCTCGTCTACATCACCATCTCGACGGGCATCGGCGGAGGCATCATCCTCGGCGGAGAACTCTTTTACGGTCTAGGCGACGGAGCCGGCGAAGTGGGCCACATTCCCGTGCTGCTTGACGGCGGCCCGCAGTGCGGGTGCGGCGCGCGCGGCTGCCTCGAATCGCTCTGCTCCGGGACGAGCATCGCGCGGCGTACGCGCGAACTCCTACACGCGGGCGGGCAAAGTTCCCTGCTCTCGTATCGCCCTGAAGAGATTACCGCGAAGATGGTGGCGGAAGCGGCAAGTGTGGGCGACCCGCTGGCACAGAATGTCTGGGACGAGACGATTCGTTACCTCGCACACGGTTTGAGCAGCGTCATCGTCACGCTCGCGCCGGAGGCGATAATTCTGGGCGGCGGCGTCGCGAGCGCGGGCGAGCAACTGTTAGCGCCGCTGCGCCGCTTGCTCTCCGAGCGCGTGAGGATTCTCCCCGTCGAAGAGGTGCAAATCTTGCAGGCGTCGCTCGGCGGCGACAGCGGAATCCACGGCGCGCTCATTCTCGGAGAACGCGCCCTCGCTCTGTAGAAATCTATAAATCGAAAGGTAGCTTCTCTCGGATGCGAAACCGTCAAACGACTGTGACCCCGCGTCTGCTCGCCATCCTCTTTCTCCTCATCGCCCCGCTGAATCTTTGCGCTCTCGCGCAGAAGCGTGCAACGCAGAGCGGCCGCGCCGCGCCCTGGTGGAAGCACGCGGTCTTTTACGAAATCTACCCGCGCAGCTTCAAGGACTCGGACGGCGACGGCATCGGCGACATAAACGGCATCACCTCGAAGCTCGACTACCTGGCGGGCCTCGGCGTTGACGCCCTCTGGATTACGCCCTTTTATCCTTCGCCGCAGGTGGACTTCGGCTACGACGTGAGCGACTACGAGGCGGTGGACCCGCAATTCGGCACGCTCGCGGACTTCGACCGCCTGGTCCGTGAGGCGCACAAGCGCAAGATCAAAATCATCATTGATTTTGTCCTCAATCACACCTCCGACCAGCACGCTTTCTTCAAAGAGTCGCGCTCGTCGCGCACGAACGCGAAGCGCGACTGGTACATCTGGCGCGACCCCAAGGCCGACGGCTCGCGGCCAAACAACTGGTCGTCCTCCTTCGGCCCCGTCGCCTGGACGATGGACGAGAAAACGGGCCAGTTCTACTACCACTATTTTTACTCTCAACAGCCGGAGCTGAACTGGCGCAACCCCGAAGTCGAGCGGCGCATGTTCGAGACCGTTCGCTTCTGGCTCAAGCGCGGCGCGGACGGGTTTCGTCTGGACGCCGTCAACTACCTTTTTGAAGACCCGCAATTGCGCGACAACCCCGTGCTCCCTGAATTGCGGCCCGGCACCACGACGGGCGAGCACTTGCAGGAGAAGAAGTACAACCGCGATTTGCCGGAGATACAGGACGTGATGGTGCGTCTGCGCGCCTTCAACGACCGCGTTAATCCTGAGAGCGTGCTCATCGGCGAGGCGTATGTGCCGAAGTGGGAAGAGCTGATGCGCTACTACGGCCCCAACGACAACGGGGTCCACCTGCCGTTCAATTTTTTCCTCGTCATGGACAAGGCGCGCACGACGCTTGACGCCACGCTCTTCCGCTCGATCATAGAGGCGTCGGAGAAAGCTTTGCAGGGGCGCTGGACGACCTACGTGCTCTCGAACCATGACATCCCGCGCCACTATGACCGCTACGGCGACGGGAAGAACAACGATCTGATAGCCAAGCTGGCGGCGACGATGCTGCTCACGCTGCGCGGCTCGCCCTTCCTTTATTACGGGGAAGAGATAGGGATGGTGACGACCGAGCCGCAGACGATTGACGAGGTGCAGGACCCGGTCGGCAAGCGCTACTGGCCCGCCAACAAGGGGCGCGACGGCGAGCGCACGCCGATGCAGTGGGACGTGAGCGCCCAGTCCGGCTTCACGACCGGTCGGCCCTGGCTGAGGGTTCCGCCGTCGGCCGCGCAGCGTAACGTCACGACCGAGGAGAAAGACCCGGATTCAATTCTCAACTTCTACAAGCGCCTGATTCGCCTGCGCCGCCAGAGTCCGGCGCTGCTCGACGGAGACTACGCCTCCGTCGGCGCGGACCCGCACGTCTACGCCTACCGCCGCCAGACCCCGCGTCAGACCATGCTCGTCGCGCTCAACATGTCCGGCGAGAGCCGCAAGCTCAAGCTCGATGAAAGTGCGATTGGTAAAAACTCACGCCTCCGCGTGCGGCTCAGCAATCATGCCGGCGCGGAGAACAGAGATGTTAGAGGAGAGTTGAGCCTCGCGCCTTACGAAGCGATGATATTGGAAGTGAAGTAATAGAAGAACCAGGAGACCAACGATGCTCTTCTCGCGCGGGGCGAACGTCAGTTCAAAACATCCCAGGCGGGTGATGTCCGTCGCGCTCTGCCTTCAACTTTTCCTTCCGTGTATGGCCCTTCGAGCGCAGACTAAACCTTCCGAATCCTCGCCGGACTATCTCAACCCGAATCTCCCAGTCGAGCGGCGCGTCAACGACCTGGTGGGCCGTATGACCCTGGAGGAGAAGGTCGCGCAGATGATGAACAAGGCCCCGGCCATCGAGCGCCTGAACGTCCCCGCTTACGACTGGTGGAACGAGGCGCTGCACGGCGTGGGCTACGCGGGCCACGCCACCGTCTTCCCGCAATCAATCGGCCTCGCCGCCACCTGGAACCCGGCCCTCATGCGCGAGGTCGCCACGGCCATCTCGGACGAGGCGCGCGCCAAGTATAACGACGCCGTGAGGCGCGACTTCAGGAAGCGTTTTTACGGCCTCACGTTCTGGTCGCCGAACATCAACATCTTCCGCGACCCGCGCTGGGGGAGAGGCCAGGAGACTTACGGCGAAGACCCTTACCTGACCTCGCTCTTCGGCGTCGCCTTCGTCCGTGGGATGCAGGGCGACCACCCGCGTTACTTGAAAGTCATCTCCACGCCCAAGCACTACGCCGTCCACAGTGGGCCAGAACCGGAAAGACACGTCTTCGACGCCAAAGCCAACGAGAAGGAGATGAGAGAGACTTACCTGCCCGCGTTCCGCGCCGCCATCGTCGAAGGCAAAGCCTACTCCGTCATGTGCGCCTATAACAGCTTGAACGGTGAGCCCGTCTGCGCGAGCAAGCGTATGATGACTGACATACTGCGCGACGAGTGGGGCTTCAAGGGTTACGTCGTCTCCGACTGCGACGCCGTCGCGGACATCTACAAGAACCACAAATTCACGAAGACCGAGGAAGAGGGCGTCGCGGCGGCCGTCAAGGCTGGCACAGATTTAACGTGCGGCTACGAATACAGGGCGCTCATCCCCGCCCTCAAACAGGGACTCATCAGCGAGGCTGAGATTGACAAAGCCGTCAAGCGCCTCTTCGACGCGCGCTTCCGCCTGGGCATGTTCGACCCGCCGGAGATGGTCCCCTATTCAAACATTTCATTCTCGGTCAACGACTCGCCCAGGCACCGCGAATTGGCCCGGAAGGCCGCGCGCGAATCAATCGTCCTCCTGAAGAACGACAACAACTTGCTGCCGCTCAGGACGGATAAATTTAAGCACATCGCCGTCATCGGCCCGAACGCCGACCTGCTCGAATCGCTCGTCGGCAACTACAACGGCGTGCCGTCCGCCTGGACGACGCCGCTCGAAGGCATCAGGGGTAAGCTCGGAGGTGCGAAAGGGCGCGACGTGAAAATCACCCACGCGCCCGGCACGACGCTGACGGGCGAGGCGGTTGTGCCAGTTCCTTCTCAAGTTCTGCGCGAGCTGCGCGGGGAATTTTTCGACAATAAGGAGTTGCAGGGCAAGCCGGTCGCGACCAGAATTGACCAGGAGATCAACTTCAACTGGTTCACCAATGCGCCGGTGCCGCAACTGCCCACGGACAATTTTTCGGCCAGGTGGGAAGGCAAACTCGTCCCCGTTACTTCCGGCACGTACGAGCTGGGCGCGAGGGCTGACGACGCCGTGCGACTCTTTTTGGACGACCAACTGTTGGTCGAGAACTGGCGCGACGGCGGCGCGAGGACCGTGACCAAGCCTGTCACGCTCGAAGCCGGGCGCGAGTATAAACTTCGTATTGAGTATTACGAGCGCTACGCCAACGGGGAGTTGCGGCTGGTCTGGAGCCCGCCGAACCTGGCACAGAATCTACGCGAAGAGGCCATCACGAAGGCGAAGGAGGCCGACATCGTCATCATGGCGCTGGGACTCTCGCCGCAACTCGAAGGCGAAGAGATGGACGTTAAGCTGGAAGGCTTTCGCGGTGGGGACCGCACAAAACTCGACCTGCCGAAAGCACAGGAAGAGCTGCTGAAGGCCGTGCAGACCACGGGCAAGCCCATCGTGCTGGTCTTACTGAGCGGGAGCGCTTTGGCCGTCAACTGGGCCGACGAAAATGTGCCAGCTATCGTTCAAGCATGGTATCCGGGCGAAGAAGGCGGCGCGGCCATCGCGGACGTGCTCTTCG
>DATFCB010000058.1:0-6124 GCA_035253525.1 Pyrinomonadaceae bacterium
ATGGGCGGCAGGTGAGGCCCTCGCAGGCATCGGCCCGGCCGCGCATCCGGCCGTACCTCAGTTGATCGAAGCTCTGAAGGATGAGTTCCTCTACGTTCGCATCTGCGCGGCCGAGGCGCTCGGCAGCATCGGGCCGCAGGCACAGACGGCCCGGGAGGCGTTGAAAGCGTCCGCCAACGAGCCCGCATTGCGTCACCAGGTCGAGTGGGCATTGAATCGCATCGCAGGCATCGAGTCTGGTAAGCCTTCTGTCTTACCCCATGTGCCAGGTCCTTCCGTCCCGTTCCAACCCCAGACGACTGTGGCAAACACGGGCAACCCTCCCGTTGACTGGGACACGACCACGGGGCGGAACATCGTCTGGAGCGTCGAGTTGGGAAACGAAGTGTACGGCCGTCCCGTGGTTGCCGGCGATGTGGTCTACGTGGGCTCCGACAATACACGACAATTCAACCCCGCCTTTCAGGAAGATTCAGGCGTGCTCATAGCGTTTCGGGTGAAGGACGGCGCGTTCCTCTGGCAGGACGTGGCCCCGCGTGTGGAGCGCGGTCTGAGGGATTTCCTGTTGCCTTCGACGACAAGTGTTCCCTATGTCGAAGGCGACCGGCTGTACTACGTCACCGCCGAATGTCAGCTCCGTTGCCTCGACACGAAGGGTTTCACTGATGGCGAGAACAATGGCCCATATCGTGAAGAGGTCTTCAAAGACAACGCTGCGGCAGACATCATCTGGCAACTGGACATGCCCGCCCTGGGTGTCTTTCCACATGAAGCCTGCAACAGCGAAGTGTCGCCCCTGGGTGATCTGCTCGTGGTCGGGACCTCCAACGGCCAGAATGAAGGCCACACGCGCGTCCCGTCGCCGTGGGCTCCGAGTTTGATCGCGGTGAACAAGCACTCTGGCGAATTGGTCTGGCGCGCCATCGGGCCTGGGGACCGGGTGCTGCACGGCAACTGGTCGAGCCCCGTGGCGGTGGGCGTCAACGGGCGCATGCAGGTGCTCTTCGGCGGAGGAGACGGCTGGCTGCGCGCCTACGACGCGGCGTCGGGCCAGGAAGTTTGGCGATTTGACGGCAACCCGAAAGACGCCCGCTGGCTTCCCCGCGCCGGTGTCCTGTCACGCGACTTTATCATTGCTTCACCGGTCTTCGCCGACGGCCGCGTCTTCGTCGCCATGGGACAGTCTCCCGGGCACGGCAACGCACCTTCGTTTATTCACGCGGTCAGTCCCGACGGCCAGGGAGACGTAACTCGGAGCGGGCTCCTGTGGACTTCGCGCGAGGTCAGCCGCGTGGTGGCAACGCCCGTCGTGAAGGACGGCCTGCTGTACGTCGGGGACGTGGGCGGGACCGTTCATTGTCTGGACGCGGCAACCGGCACCCAGCTATGGAAGCACGAGACGCACGATGCCATCTGGGGATGCCTCCTGCTGGCCGGCGACCGACTTTACGTCGGGAACGAGGCAGGCATCATGACCGTTCTTCGTGCCGGCCGGCGAAAAGAATTGCTGGCGCAGATCGAAATGGATGCCCCGCTCTATACGCGTCCGGCTGTGATCGGCGATGCGCTTTATCTAGCCACCGCGAGCCGGTTGTACCTCATCGCGGCACAGCCTTGACCTAGCGTCAACCCTGCCGTTCGGTGGCTGGTAGCGGGACAAACCTTCTTAGGGTAGAGCGGGCCTGACACTCACGAAAGAGAACAGTTGCGGTCAGCGGGCGGGGCGTGATTTAGTCCCCTGGATGTTGGCGCGGTCTTGGTGGTTGCGCGCCCCGCGCGATCTAAGACTCGGGTCATTGCCGAACAAGTGCATGCACCTGACCGCGGACACGACGGCTCTCACATGTCGGCAGAGGGGCCGCGCGGCGGGTGATGCGCGGCGTTTGGCTGCTTAACGAAGAAACATTTCCACAGCTTGGAGGATGGGAAGCTCAACATTCTGGAGGGCACGCCAATTTCGCGCCAAGTGGCGCTCGGCGCGTCAAGGGCGGCGAAAGCGACAACTCCGTAAACGGACTGAGCCTAAAAGGAAATGGCGGAGAGGGTGGGATTCGAACCCACGGTGGGCGTAAACCCACTCCGGTTTTCGAGACCGGTGCACTAATCCACTATGCGACCTCTCCGCGATAGAAGGGATGAGGGATGAGGGATGAGGGATGAAGTAAAGAAAGAGTTCTTATTTCATCCCTCATCCCTCATCCCTTCGTTGTCCGTCGCGCCCTGAAGAACTCTTGCATGACTGTTCGACACTCTTCTTCAAGCACGCCGGACGTGATTTCCATTCGATGATTCAAAGAGCCCGAGTCGCAGAGGCGAAACTGTGATTCGACCGCGCCGAATCGCTCGTCGCGCGCGCCGTAGACCAGCCGCCGGACCCTGGCCTGTATGAGCGCGCCGGCGCACATCGCGCACGGCTCAATGGTCGAGTAAACGGTCACGCCCGTCAACCTGTAATTGCCGAAGCGGCGCGCGGCCTCTCTGAGCGCGACGACCTCGGCGTGCGCCGTCGGGTCGCAGTCCGTCCGCGTACGGTTGCCCGCGCTCGCCAGAAGCCTACCGTCTTCCGTCACGAGGCACGCGCCGACGGGGACTTCGCCCGCCTCCCGCGCGTCGCGTGCGGCCGTCAAAGCCTCGCGCATCCAACGCGCGTCTTCTCCCTCAACCAAGGCTTCCGGCATATAACGCTCGCACGCGTCTCGCAACGCAAAGTTCAAATATATGGGGGCCATTTATGCCTGTCAAGTTACGGGCCTTTGACGCACGCGCCCGCCATCGGCGACACTTCGAGACGCAATGGAAATTATCATACGCCCTCGCGCCCCGTTCGATTTCGCGGCGACCGCGCGCTTCCTGCGCTTCACGGAGCGCGAGGCCGTGGACACTTTCGCGGAGGGGCGTTACCGCCGCGCGCTGCACCTGGGCGGGCGTCTGCACCTGCTGAACGTCGCATCAACGGGCACACTCGCGCGCCCGTCGCTCAGCGTCATGCTTGAGCGCGGGGGCCGCGCGAGCACACGCGAGCAGGAAGAGGCGTTGGCGCGCGTGCGGCAGATTTTCAGCACGGAGCACGACCTGAAGAAATTTCGCGCGCAGGTGGCGGGCGATCCCTTGATGAGCAAGCTCGAAGTCATGCACCGCGGTCTGCACATCGCGCGCTGGCCGAGCGTCTTTGAAGCCCTGGTCATCTCCATTCTCTCGCAGCAAATCTCGACCGTCGTGGCGATGACTCTGAAGCGGCGGCTGGTGGAACAGTACGGCGAGCGGTTGGCGAGCGGGGGCGAGACCTTTCTGGCCTTCCCGCGCGCCGAAGCGCTGGCCGAAGCCGCGCCGCAGGCGCTTCGCGCGCTCGGCCTCTCGGGCTCGAAAGTAGCGGCCGTCACGGAACTGGCACAAAAGGCGCGCGACGGAGAGTTGGACGAAACCGTGCTCGCAGGTGAAGACAACGAAGCTCTCATCGAGCGTCTGACGCGCCTTCGTGGCATAGGACGTTGGACGGCCGAGTGGGCTTTGATGCTTCACTTCGGACGGACGGACGTGTTCCCCGCGGGCGACCTGGCCCTGCGCGGCTTCGTCGTCAAGTACTACAACGACGGGCGCGCGCTTGCAGAGCGCGAGATTCGCGCGCTCGCAGAGGCGCGCTGGGGCGAGTGGGCTTCCTACGCCGCCGTCTATTTTCTGGCGGGGATGCGCGCCGGGACAATCAACCTGCGCCCGTAGCGTGCTATTATCAAAGAGGAGCCGGGCGCGTGAGGCGCGCGGCGGCACTTTTCATCTCCGATGCGGAAGAAGATTGATTCGACGCGATGAGCTCTGACCTGCGTCCAAAAGGAACTACCGGGCCATTATCGAGCGGCGAGCGCACAGGTAACACGGGCCGTTTGCGACCTCCCAGCACTTCCGGGATTCACAGGACAGACGCGCCCACCCGCACGACGCAATCCGCGCTGGAACCACTCAAGCTCTCGCCCGCGGAATTCAACGCCGCGATGGTCCATTTTTACCGCGGCGAGGTGCAGCGCTCGAACACCTGGCGCAACCGCCTGGACACCACGACCAACTGGGCCGTCATCACAGCGGGCGCGACACTCTCCTTCGCCTTCAGTTCGCCCATCAACCCGCACTTCGTCATCCCCATCAATTCCGTCCTCGTGGCCTTCTTCCTCTTCATGGAGGCGCGGCGCTATCGCTACTACGAACTCTGGTCGAGCCGCGTCCGCGTGCTTGAGACGGGGTACTTCGCGCGCATCCTGGCCCCGCAGACGACGATTGACAGGGAGTGGGCCGAGCACCTGGCGGCCGATTTGATGACGCCGCACTTCACTATCAGCGAGTGGGAGGCGGTCGGACGACGCTTGCGCCGCAACTATCTATGGATTTTCGTGCTGCTCGCCGCAAGTTGGAACCTGAAAGTTTACCTGCACCCGTACCCGGCCATATCCTTCGACCAATTTCTGGACCGCGCGAGTGTCGGGCGCGTCCCCGGCTCGGCCATTTTCCTGGTCGGCGTCATCTTCAACTTAGGGATATTGATTTTCGCCATAGCCACTGTGCGCCTGCGCGAGGCGACCGGCGAGGTGCTGCCGCGCCACGATTTCTCGCTCCGTAGCATTCCGGGTTTCCGCCGCGCCGCCGAGGGTGCCACGCGCACGAGCGCCACGCTCCGCCGCGCCAAGCGCGCACGCCAGCGCGTCAAAACCACCAGCACACTCTCCGGCGAATTCAAACGCATAGACCTCACAGAGACACCCGACAAAAGAACGGTCACGGAAGAAACGGTCAACAAGTAGTGGTCAGTGGTCAGTGGTCGGTGGTCAGTTAAAAGCAGGAGTGCCATCCGGTGCCGCTCAAAAGTTACAGAGATTTAATTGCCTGGCAGAAAGCCATGGATTTGGTGCAGACTGTTTATGAATCGGTGAGAGCTTTCCCGAAAGAGGAAATTTATGGCCTGACGAGCCAATTGAAGAGGGCTGTCGTTTCCGTAGCGTCAAATATTGCAGAAGGGCAGGGGCGCAAATCCACTGGTGAATTTCTACATCACTTGTCCATAGCTTACGGCTCGCTCATGGAAGTGGAAACTCAGATACTGATAGGCGCTAGGCTTAAATACTTGAGCCAGCAGGATGCGGAACAAATCGCCATGCGTACGGCAGAAGTTGGCCGCCTCATTAATGGTCTCTCTAGCTCTCTTATTAATAAGCAAGGTGAGGCCGTAGGCCGCTAAATAACTGACCACTGACCACCGACCACTGACCACTTTTTATGCTTACTCTTTCCGGTCAAAAACTTTCGCTCGAAGAGATTGAGGGGGTCGCGCGCGGGCGGGAGAGCGTGAAGCTCTCGGACGCGGCGCGCGTGCGCGCGGAGGAGTCGCGGCGCGTGGTCGAGGAGATTACACGGTCTGGGCGCGTCGTCTACGGCGTCAACACGGGCTTCGGGAAACTGGCGGACATTCGCATAGGGTCTTCTGAGTTGCGCGAGTTGCAACTGAATCTCGTGCGCAGCCACGCGTGCGGCGTGGGCCGCCCGCTCTCGGAAGCCGAAGTGCGCGCAATGTTGCTGTTGCGCGCCAACGTGCTCGCGCTCGGCTACAGCGGCGCGCGACCCCTTATCATCGAGACGCTCGTCTCCATGCTCGAACGCGGCGTCCACCCGGTCATCCCAGAGAAAGGTTCTGTCGGCGCGAGCGGCGACCTAGCGCCCTTGGCACACCTGGCGCTCGTCGTCATAGGCGAGGGCGAGGCCGTCTACGAGGGCGAGAGGAGGCAGGGGGCCGAGGCGCTGAAGCGCGCGGGAATTGTGCCAGTTCAGCTAGAGGCCAAAGAGGGCCTGGCGCTCTTGAACGGCACGCAGGCGATGGGGGCCGTCGGTGCACTCGCGCTCGCGCGCGCCGAAACGTTGGCGCGCGCGGCTGACGTGGCCGGCGCGATGACGCTCGAAGCACTGCGCGGCACGCCCGTCGCCTTCGACGAGCGCATACACGCCGCCCGCCCGCACGCAGGGCAAATCGAAGTGGCCGCGCATCTGCGCGAACTTCTCGCCGAGAGCGAAATCCGCGCCTCGCATTTAGAGAATGACCCGCGCGTGCAGGACGCTTACTCCCTGCGCTGCATGCCGCAGGTGCACG
>DATFCB010000059.1:0-2749 GCA_035253525.1 Pyrinomonadaceae bacterium
GAAGAAAGGTTCGGTCATCAGCGCTCAGTTGCCCGCGGCTGTGCGAGCTGATCTGGTTTATCGGAATTTTTATGCCGGCTAATGACGAGATGAGGGACCGTGTGCGCGCGCTGGTGCGCGATGTCTTGGCGAATGCTCTCCCTGATGAAGAGGACGCGGCGAGCGCGCCCGCCTCGCCTGCGGCGGCAACTTCGCCCGCCACGACGCGCTTCATCAACACCGTTCCCGAAGAACCTCCAACTCCGCAAAAAGAGTTCGCGCGCGATGAGTCGTCAAAAATGGTGATTACTGAAGACGACGTACGCGGCCTCGAAGAAGGCTCGCGGCTGAGAGTCGCGGAGGGCGCACGCCTGACCCCGCTTGCGGCGGACATCGTGCGCGAGCGCAGGATCGAGTTGGTGCGCCGCGCCTCGCGGCGTGGGTCGCGCGGGGCGAAGACGGTCGCCGTCGGCGCGGACCACGGCGGCTTCAAGATGAAGGAAGAGTTGAAAGGACTCCTCGCGGAACTGGGCCACCGCGTGCGCGATTACGGCACGAACTCGGAAGACGCTGTTGACTATCCTGACTTCGCGCACGCGGTCGCGCGCGCCGTCGCGGACGGCCACGCGGATGTCGGCATCATCATAGACGGCGCGGGCGTCGGCTCCTGCATGACGGCCAACAAAGTTCCGGGGGTGCGCGCCGCCGCCTGCTACTCCGCGGCGGTCGCCAAAAACTCGCGCGAGCACAACGACGCCAACGTCCTCACGCTCGGAAGCCTTGCGATCACGAGCGCAGAGATGCGCGAGATAGTGAGCGCCTGGCTCTCGACGGAAATCAGCGAAGACCGCCACCGCAAACGCGTCGCCAAGATTACGGCCATCGAGCGGCAGTATCTTAGTTAGCTCATGCGACCATTCAGGATTGAAGAACGAAAGCGCGCCATCGGTCGCGGCCTGGAGTTCATCTACGAAGTGGCCCGCGACGAGGATTGCTTCGCCGCTTACGGCCACGACCTGATTAACTGCTTCTACTTCATCTCGGACACTTCGCTCGACACAACGCTCCGTCGTACGGCTCGCCGTATGGGCCGCGAGCGAGCGCGTCTCTGGCGGCGCGAACACGCGCGGCTCCCGGCGGGAGCGGACGCCGAAACCATCAATGAATATGTGCACGGCAGCTACGCGGCCGACCGCCTGGGCCTCTGCGACCCCGCGCTCAAAGAACAACTGAGGCGGGCGGCGCGGCGCGTCACGGCGCAGGAATACTTCTGGTTCGACGTGGTCAACGAGCCTCCGCCCTCGACGGTGACGGAGCGTTGCCGGTGCGGCGTCTTGAACGAGCGCGGGCGGAAGACGTGTCGCCACTGCCGCAGGCGTCTGGACTTCATCAACCGTTATAAGCTCTGGTACGACGCGCTCATCGCCGCTTACAACTGCGAGCGCGTGGGCGTTCGCGCCGGGGCGCGCTACGCGGACGTGCTCAAGTGGCTCCCCATGATGCGCCCGTATCGCGGGCGCGAAGGAGGCGAGAATTCGGACTTTTACGACGCGCTCTACGCCGTCACGCACGTCGTTTACACGCTCAACGATTACAGCCGCTACCGTCTACGCCCGCGCTGGTTGCCTGCGGAATACCAGTTCCTCAAACAAAACCTTCACGAAGCCGTCGAGACGAAAGACGCCGACATGATGGGCGAGTTCCTGGACTCGCTGCGCGCCTTCGGCCTGGAGGACACGCACCCTCTAATCCGCACCGGCGTCGAGTTTCTATTAGAAAGCCAAAACGCGGATGGGAGTTGGGGAGACACGGGCGCAAAGGACATCTATTACCGCTACCATCCGACGTGGACAGCCATTGACGGCCTGCGCCAGTACCGCTGGCGCGGGCGTCGGCTGAGCTTCCCGAAGCTCATGCCCATGCTCAGGGAGATGAACGTGCGGCGCGGCCGTGTGTTAAGATAGGCGGCAAAAGCGAGCCACCGAAATCCAACAAGCATGTCGCTCGCGTCGCGGGAACTGAGAAGATGCCATATTCACACAACGGCGATTTAGAGCACCTCGTGGAGCAGATCACGGACGTGATCGTCGCGCGGCTCAACGGCGAGCGCGATGAGCAGGCGGCGCTGTGCGGGTGCACGAACGAGTGTTTCAACCGCTGCCCCGAGCGGATGCACCGGATCGTGGACGCGGGCGCGGCGCGCATCGGGCTCGTGCTCGGAGAAACGGCCTCGGCGCGAGACTGGGCCAGCTTGATTGACCACACGCTTTTAAAACCCGAGGCGACCGAAGAGGACATCAAGCGACTGTGCGAGGAGGCCGCGCGCTTCCGCTTCGCGAGCGTGTGCATCAACCCGACGTGGGTGCGCGCGGCGGCCTGCCACCTGCGCGGGACGAACGTGCCTGTCTGCACGGTCATAGGCTTTCCGCTCGGCGCGACGCTCGCGGACGTGAAGGCTTACGAGGCGCGGCGCGCAATCCTCGACGGCGCGCGCGAGGTTGACATGGTCATCAACATCGGCGCGCTCAAGAGCGGTGACGACTGCGCCGTCGAGCACGACATACGCTCGGTCGTGGAGGTCGCGCACGAATACGAGGTCGTCTGCAAGGTGATCATAGAGACGGCGCTCCTGACGGACGAAGAGAAGGTGCGCGCCTCGCTCGCGGCCAAGCGCGCGGGCGCGGATTTCGTCAAGACTTCGACGGGATTCTCCAAGGGCGGCGCGACCGTCGCCGACGTGGCCCTGATGCGCCAGGCGGTCGGGCCTGAC
>DATFCB010000060.1:0-7517 GCA_035253525.1 Pyrinomonadaceae bacterium
GGCGACGAGCTGCCTGTCTTCCGGGACCTGGATGAAGACGATGAGCGACGAGCGCGCGCCGAAGGCCTTCTTGAAGGTCGGGTAGGGGATCTGCACGAAGTTGTCGCGCGAGAAGCCGAAGATTTTGCCCTTCTTCTCGGCGACGCCGACGATTTTAAACGTGCGCCCGGCGACGCGCACTTCCTGGCCCACAACGCGGTCGGGCGGCGCGTCGTTAAAAAGGTTCTCCACGATGTCCGAGCCGACCACGCACACGTCGCGCCCGGCCGCGTGCTCGCTCTCGGACCAGAATCGCCCGGCGTCCAGGTTGACGGCATCAATGTCGAACATGGAGAGCGTGACGCCCCGAATAGTAATCTCATCCGACTTCTCGTCGGCGTGCTTGACTGTCACGCGCGGCACGTTGGCTGACAGCCCCGTGCGCCAGCAGGCGGTGCAGAGCCGCGCGATAGCGTCCGCGTCGTCGTGCGTCACGTCTTTGCGCTTGTTGAATCTCAGAAAATCCTCGCGCGAGGTGATGATCTGCGGACGCTTGGAGACTGTGAAGACGGTCGAGCCCTGCGAGGAGAAGGTCGAGGCGACCGTTTGGTCTAACCCCTTGATGATGGTGACGACGGCGATGACGGCCGTGACGCCGACGATGATGCCTATGAGCGTGAGGCCCGCGCGCAGCTTGTTGGCGCGCAAGGAGGAGAACGCGACGCGGAAAGATTCCCAGAGCGCGGAGGTCGCGATGCGACGCGGCGACGCGGGGAAGCGGCGACGCGGCGACAAGGACATTTGCTCTTCGTCGCCGTGTCCCCGCGTCTCCGTGTCTCCGTGTCCGGTCATTTCAAACGCTCGTCCTTTTCGATCATCCCGTCGCGGATGGAGATGACGCGGTGCGCGCGCGCGGCTATGTCCGGCTCGTGCGTGACGACGATGATCGTGTTGCCCTCAGCGTGAAGCCGCTCGAAGAGGTTCATGATCTCGTAAGAAGTGTGCGTGTCGAGCGCGCCCGTGGGCTCGTCCGCCAGCAGGATTGACGGGTGGTTGACGAGCGCGCGGGCGATGGCGACGCGTTGACGCTGGCCGCCCGAAAGCTCGTTCGGCCTGTGCATCATCCGGTCCGCGAGATCAACCGCAGCCAGAGACTGCTTGGCCTTCTCGTGCCGCTCGGTGGAACTCATCCCGGCGTAGATGAGCGGCAGCTCTACGTTGTGAAGAGAGGTCGCGCGCGCCAGCAGGTTGAAGGTCTGGAAGACGAAGCCGACCTCCTTGTTGCGTATGCGCGCCAACTCGTCGTCATCCATCTCGGAGACGTTCTTGCCGTTGATCCAGTACTCGCCCTTGGTCGGCGTGTCCAGGCAGCCGATTAAGTTCATCAGCGTAGACTTGCCGGAGCCAGAGGGGCCGATGATGGCTAGGTACTCGCCCTTTTGCACGTCGAAGGAGACGCCGTGCAGGGCGTGGACCTGCTCGGAGCCCATCTGATAGGTCTTCCAGATGTCGCGCATGGAGATGAGCGCGGCAGGGACCGCGTCGCGCACCAGAAGCTCTCCGGGTTCGAGCGCGCCGCCCCCCGTGGGGGTCGCCAGGGTCGCGTCACTCATCTCTTATTTCTCCGCGACGGCTTCGCCGCCCTCGCCGGGCTTGCGCGTCTGCCGCTTGATGGTCGTGTTGTCTTTCAGCTTCTTCAACTCGCGGCCCGGCCCCGTCACAATCTCCATGTTCTCCTGCACGCCGCTCAGAATCTGTATGTCCGACTCGCCGATGATGCCCGTGGTGACTTCCACGAACTTGACCTTGTTGCCGTTGACGACGTAGACGCCCTTGATGTCCTTCGGCTTGTCGGCGGGCGAGGGCACGCTGCCCGCGGCGGCCGGGGAGGGCGCAGGCGCGGCGGGCTTCTCGACGATGGCCTGCAAGGGGACGGCGATGACGTTCGGCGCGGTCTTGGTGGTGATGACGGCGGTCGCGCTCATGCCGGGTTTGAGGCCGTTGCGTATCTCGTCGGAGATGTTCAGTTGGACGACGACGCGAAACTCCTTGGCCTCCTGCACGTTGATCTGGTTCTGGAGGCCGCCCTGCGTGGAAGACTTGCCGACGGCGAGCGGCGTCTTCTGCGTGACGGTCCCGTCAATCTCGCGGTCCTGGAAGGCGTCAACCTTGACCTTCGCCTTCTGCCCGACTTCGACCTCGGCGATCTGCGTCTCGTCAACCTTGACCTCGACGTTGACCGTGGACATGTCCGCGATGGTCAGGAGCGGTGTGGTCGAAAGCCCCGCGACGGCGAACTGGCCCACTTTCGAGGGGATGTCCGCGATGACGCCCGTGATGGGCGCGAGTTGCGTGGCCTTGGCGAGCTGGCTGCCCTGGCCGCGGAGTAGCGCCTGCTGCTGCGTGGCGCGTGCCTCGCTCGTGCGGACGCTCTGCTGCGCGGCGACGACAGATGTCTGCGCGTTGCGCACGGCGACGCGCTGCTGGTTGACGCGCGCCTTGGCCTCCTCGACGCCGATCTTTTGAGCTTCGAGGTTGGCCTGGGCCGTGCGCAGGGCGACGCGCGCCTGCTCGAAGCGGTCGCGGGCCGCGTCGTACTCCGCGCGCGAGGCGACCGAGGATTCGACCAGTTCGGTCGTGCGCTTCAACTCGCGTTGCGCCGTGTTGAGGTCAACCTGCGCGCGGTCAACTGCCGTCTGCGACGAGACGACCTGCTGGCGTGCCTGGGCCAGACTCGCCTCCGCGACCGTCAGCCCCTGCTGCGCGGTCGAGACGCCGTTCTGGGCCGCGATGACCTGCGTGCGCGCGTTCTGCGTGTCGCTCAATGCGGCCTGAAGCGCGGCGGCCTGGGCCGCCTCGTTCGATTGCAGTTGAGTCGGGTCGAGGCGCACGAGCGGCGTGCCGCTGTCTACGAGCTGGCCTTCCTTGACGTAAATCTCTTCGATGCGGCCCGCGACCTCGCTCGTCAGGTTGATGAACTGAATGGGGCGCACTTCGCCGGAGGCCGTGACGGTCGAGCGCAATTCGGGGCGCATCTTGACGGTCACGGTCGTCACCTCGGGTTCGTCCTTGCCCCCGGCGAGGATGCTGACGACGATGATGATGCCGAGGAGCGCGGCCGCCGAAACTGCGATGATGATCTTTCTTTTACGGCTCAGAGCCATCTGCTTTGTTCCTTAACTCAGGAGAAGGGGATTAATCGAATGTCGGGTCACAAAAAAAGTTTACGCCTAACATCGCGCGCGAGAACCGCCTCCGTGACCTCCATTTATCAGAGAGTCTTTTACGTCCGAGCGGCCCACACGGTTTCATTATACGCGATGGCGTAGGTGAGGCCGAAACCGTTAACGCGGGAGAAAATATGCAGCCTCGGCAGAACGCCGCTTCCAGGACTATTGCGGCTTTTGGAGCAGCTTGCCGACCTCGCGCCAGGTAATCAGTTTGACGTTGTGCTCGGCGAGCAGACGTTTGAACGCGTCGCCGGTGAAGAAATCGAAGTCGCGCTGACGCCACGCGGCCCCCCAGTCAGGGTGCTCTATCGTAACGGCACGCATCTCTTCGTCGTCGTAGGCCAGGTGCACGACCATCTCCGTGACGCCGGGCTGAAGGTTCTTGATGGCTTCCGTGTAAAAGGCTGCCCACTGGTCCGGTTTAACGTCCGGGCCTATGTCTATGATGCGGTCGAGGACAACGTCGTCCGGCTCGATGGCGGAGGCCAGGAACGGTGCCTGTGCGAAGCGGTCTTTGGAGATTCTGATTGGCAGACGATTCTTGCGGGCCACGCGCAGGAACATTTTGAAGAGCGCCTCGCTCTGATAGAGCGTGCCCATGTGAGAATCCAGGTGCGTCGGCACGATACCGAAGGCCCGTGCGCGCTCGATCTGCGCGCCTATCTCCTCCTCGGCTTCGAGCACCTTTATCTGCGCGGCGGCCTCATTCTCCAGCGGGTAGAGGTAACCGTCTTTGTTGAAGAGCGTGGGCACGCGCTCCCTCGATAGCACAGGCCCCCAGCGGTAGAAGGCCCACTCGCTCGTCAGCGTCAGGTGCAGCCCGAGGTCCGCGCCCGCGTTCTTCCGCGCGTAAGCTGCAATCTCCGTGAACCAGGGGCACGGGACCATGATGCTCGCCGACGAAACAAGCCCAGTCTCCAAAGCCTTCGTCGAAGCCGCGTTGACCGAGTGCGCCATCCCCAGATCGTCCGCGTGAACTATCAGCAGCTTGGCGTCGCTCGGATAACCCAGCCGCTCGTTGAGCGACTTCGCGGCAGGGGAAGCCGTCTGCCCGAAGGCGAGCGACGACACAACAAATACAATCAGGGCGGCCAGAGAGATTCGTTTCATTGAACATGCCCTTCTTCTGATTAAACTGAGAGATCGGTTGAGAGAATACGTCCGGCATATTATCACGCGCGGCGCGATTTAATTCCGGGAATCGGCGTCGTCTGGTCGTCTCGGCCTTCAAGTAAAGTGTAATTGGCGCGGCCCCTGTTTTCGCGCTACAATAACCGCTGTTTCTCGCGCGAGCGGCGGCGCGTCTGATTCCTTGCTGGGCGAGGGGGCGGCGCGCTCCCCCACTGGCCGGAGTACGCACGAGGGGAAATTATTATGACAATCTGCGAAAGATGCAGTACAGAAAATCTGGACGGGTCGCAGTACTGTGACGAGTGCGGCGCGCCCCTGAGCGCGGCGGCCGCGTCGAAGAAGCCCGCGGGGACGGGTAACTCCGGCAGCCAGACCGACAGCCGCGAGATTGCGGACGCGCAGGCCGCGCTCGCGCGCGGTCAGGAGCAGTTGCAGCCCGCCGCGGCCGCGGCGTCCAACGCGTCGGCCCAGCCCTCGCCCGCATACGCCGTCTCCTCCGGCTCGATTGCGCTGATGGACGGCGCACACGCACGCCTCGTCATCGAGCGCGGACGCTCGGCGGGCAAGCAGTTCCCCTTGAGCGACGACGAGTCGCAGATCGGCCGCTGGGACGCAGACGGCGGCATCTTCCCGGACGTGGATTTGGACGCGGACGACCCCGAGGCGAAAGTCTCGCGCCGGCACGCGCGCATCATGCGGCGCAACGGCCAATATTTTATAGAGGACTTGGGCTCTACGAACGGCACTTTTATCAACCGCGGGCGGCGGCTGCTGCCCGGCGACCGTCAGCCCCTGCGCGACGGCGACGAGATTATCGTCGGCAAGACTTTCTTACGTTTCCATATCGTTCAATAGTGATGAGTGATGAGTGATAAGTGATAAGTTAAAAACCCGTCTTTCTTTTACTCATCACTTATCACTTATCACTTATCACTGGTTTTGACGGTCCCTCGCCAACGAGTCATCTGGAGAGATGTCTTTGTCTTTTTGCCACGAATGCGGCGCTAAGGTCGCACCCGACGACCCCTTCTGTGGTAACTGCGGCGCGGCGCAACTCGGCCCGCCCTCGGCGGCCGCTCCCCGAGCGGACATCGAAGGCGCGTCAGCAGCGGCGGCGGCCGCGCCCGAAGCAGCAGAAGAGCAAATGGCTGAAACCGCGAACACGCGAATCAACGAAGAGACCGGCGCGCAGTCGGAGGACACGGAGTCCCCCGACAAAGAAGAGGTGGCGGCTGTGGTCCCGGAGAGCAGCGAGGAAGAGAAAGCGCCGGAGACTTTCGAGCCTCCTCAGTTCGGGATGGAGACCGTGGAGGGGACTGGCGATATTGGCACAGAAGTCGAGGCCGCGCCGCCCGACAAGTCAACCGGCGAAGTCTCCTCGGACGAAGCGGCGGAAGATGAAAATATAGCTCCGATAGGTGAGACGGCCCGCGCGGGCTCGACCGGCGGGCGGCAACCTGCCGTCAAGCAACTCGAATCGGGCGCGGTCCTGAACGGGCGCTACGAGATCGTGCGCCGCATCGGCGGCGGCGGGATGGGCGCGGTTTACCTGGCGAAAGACCATCACCTCGGCGACGCCCCGCGCGCCGTCAAGGAGATGGTCGAGTCTCATCTGGACAGCTCGCAGCACGAGAAAGCCATCGGCGATTTCAAACGCGAGTCGCTGCTCCTGACCTCGCTCGAACACGCTTCGATTCCGACCATCTACGACTATTTTTACGACGACGTGAAGGGCCGCTTCTACCTCGTCATGAAGTACATCTCGGGCGGCGACTTCGCGGGCCGCCTGCGCAACGCGCCCGGCGGGCGCATTGACGAAAAGACCGTCACGGACTGGGCCGCGCAGATAGCGGACGTGCTCGACTATTTGCACAAGCGCCCGAAGCCGATCATCTACCGCGACCTCAAGCCCGCGAATTTGATGATAGACGGCAACACGGGGCGCGTGATGTTGATTGACTTCGGCATCGCACGGTGGGTCGCGCCGCAGGAGAAGGGCGTCACGGCGGTCGGCACGATGGGCTACGCGCCGCCGGAATTGTTCAGCGGCAAGGTCGAGCCGCGCTCGGACATCTACTCTTTAGGCGCGACGATGTTTCACCTCTTGACGGGCTCGGACCCGCAGGACAACCCGCTCCTGATTTTCGACTTCACGAAAAACCCGCGCCCGCGCCAGGTCAACCCCGCCATCTCCTCCGAGATGGAGCGCATACTGATGCGCGCGGTCGAGTACAAGCCGGAGAACCGTTTCCGCTCGGCCGCGGAGATGCGCGAAACGCTCACTAATCATCTTGAGAAGTTGCGCCGGGGCGAAGTCAGCTACGGCGCGCCGGCACAGCAGTTGGGCGGCGAGACCATACAGGTCGAGACGGTCTTCTGCGGCTTCTGCGGCGGGAGGATTGCGGCCGACGACGTTTACTGCGCGCACTGCGGGATGAAGCAGCCCTTGGTCGGCGTCGGGTCAAGCGCGGCGCTGCGCGCGGCGCGCGCGACCGCGAAGCTCATCGTCGCGGGAACCACTGAGCTGGACGTGTCGTTCACCTTGCAGAAGGAGAGCAACCTCGTGGGCCGCAGCGACCCGCAGTCGAACATCTTCCCGGAGATTGATCTTTCGCGGTTCGACCCCGAAACGAAAGTCTCGCGCCGGCACGCGCGCATCTGGCGCGAGGGCGAGACCTTCCTGATAGAAGATTTGAATTCGGTCAACGGGACCGTCATCAACGACGCCGTCCGGCTCGCCCCGCGCCAGCCGCGCGTCCTGGAGAGCGGCGACAAACTGCGCCTCGGCGAAACGACGCTCCATTTTTTAGTAGGATGAAAAGCAATGGTCGGTGGTCAATTAAAAACTGATTCCCAACTGACCACCGACCACTGACCACTGAGTTATGACCGCAAGAGTAGAGACAACCAGACTGGTTCAGGCCGAGGCCGAGGCGCGTGCCGAGGGACAGGGTTATTTGGAGAGATACCGCGCGCCGTTCTCGCTGCGTTGCGGCGCGCTCCTGATTGACTACATCCTGCTGGTGGCAATCATCGCCTTCAGCACTGTGCTCGCGCGCTTCGGCGGCAGGCCACGCGCCCTGGCGGGCGAGCGCGGGCGGCTACCGGGATCTTCCTGTCAGCGACATCCTCATCCGCATGGTGGTCCTGCATGGCCTCGGACACATCTACAGCGTG
>DATFCB010000061.1:0-3461 GCA_035253525.1 Pyrinomonadaceae bacterium
GGTCGAGCCCGCGTCGCCGTTTGTTGACAGTCGCGGGTCGTCCAGCTTTTCCGCCGCCTCCTGATAGGCCAGTAGCTCAAGGACGTAGGCGGCGTTGATGGCCGTGTAGCCCTGGTCGGTCTTAACGCCCATTTCGTAGCCGCGACGATAATAGAGAAGGGAACGTTCCAGGTTCAGCTTATGCGCGTCCACCTCCCACTTGCGCTTATAGATCGCGCCGTAGAGTCCCATCGTCTCCTGTTTTTCCTTGACCGTGTCGCCGAAGTCATCAATCGCGTTGAGGACTCTGAGCGCCATGTCGTAGCGCTCACGCGCGGAAAGGTCTTCGTCCTTGTAGGTGCAGAGCGCGCACTGCTGATGAATTAGAACCTTGAGCGGCGGGTTCTTGTCGAGCGCTTTGTCATCAAGCGCGCGTTCGAGGACGCGGCGGGCGAAGCTGAAGGCGCGCTCGGTCTTCAAAGCCTTGCCGAGCTTCAGCAATTCTTCAGCCGTCTTCGTTTTCCCTTGGATGATGCTTTTGGCTTCTTTGACGTTGGGGGTGTCTGTGTTGCTCATGTGAGTCTCTCCGTCTGGGCTGGCAGGTTGACGCCAGGGTTCGTGGGAAATGGACTGACGCGGGTGCTCAGCCCTTCGCGCAGTAGTAGTGAGCCGAAAGCGAGACTTCGGCCGCCGGGACGGGTGATTGTCCGGGCGGGCGGCTTCTCGTTGAAAGACGGCCAACGGTCTCAAGGCTGGGCGAGGAGCCGAGCCTGCGACCTTTGAGGGCGAGACGCCTCAATTATGAGAACTCGCGGGCGCGTACCTTAAGCGAATGCACAATAATTCAACACCCCAGGGCTGTCAACGATTTATTTGGCACGAGGCCGCTCGTGTTCCAAGTTTGTCCCTTGTCACTCGCCACCGTTCTTGTTAGTATCCAACGCCAATGGATTTCGTCGAAAAAGCACGCATCATGGACGGGGCGCGGATTAACCGCGCGCTGTCGCGCCTGGCCTCTGAGATTGTCGAAGAGAACCACGGCGCGGACGATCTTTATTTGGTCGGGATACGGCGGCGAGGCGTGCCGCTGGCCGAGCGGATGGCGGATAAGATTGCCGATTTGGAAGGCGCGCGCCCGCCCGTGGGCATACTGGACATCACGCTCTATAGAGATGACCTCTCGACGGTCGGGGCCAACCCGGTGGTTAATCGCACGGAGCTTCACGGCGACATTGATAATCGCAACATCGTTTTGATTGACGACGTGCTTTACACGGGGCGGACGATTCGCGCCGCGCTGGATCAGTTGATAGACTTCGGAAGGCCGCGCCGCGTACAACTCGCCGTCCTGGTTGACCGCGGTAAGGAGCACAGGGAGTTGCCGATTCAGGCGGACTACATCGGCAAAGTTGTGCCGACGAAGAAGAGTGAGATCATCAAAGTGATGCTCACGGACTTCGACGAGGAGGAGGGCGTCGCCATCGTCGAGCGACCGGCGACTGAGGTTTCTTAAAGGCGGCCAGCGATGGCCGCTTTTTTAATGTTCGGGTAACCTTCAACTGATGAGCGCACCCTTCAAGCGTAAAGACCTGCTCGGCATACGCGAACTCTCCGCCGAGGAGATTACGCACATCCTGGACACGGCGGAATCCTTCCGCGACATCTCGCGCCGCGAGATTAAGAAAGTGCCGACCTTGCGCGGGCGCACCGTCATCAACCTCTTCTTCGAGCCCTCCACGCGGACGCGCACCTCTTTCGAGATCGCCGCCAAGCGTCTCTCGGCCGACGCCATCAACATCAGCGCTTCGACATCGAGCGTCACCAAGGGCGAGACGCTTCTGGACACGGCGCGCAACCTCGAAGCGATGGCCCCGGATTGCATCGTCATACGCCACTCTTCGGCAGGCGCGCCGCACCAACTGGCGCGCATCTGCCGCGCAGGCATCGTCAACGCGGGAGACGGCGCGCACGAGCACCCGACGCAGGCGCTCCTGGACGCCTTGACCATACGCGAGCGCAAAGGGCGCATCAGCGGCTTGAGGGTCGCAATCATCGGCGACATACTGCACTCGCGCGTGGCCCGCTCGAACGTTCATCTACTGACGAAACTCGGCGCGACCGTCCGCATCGCGGGGCCGGGCACGCTCGTCCCGCAGGAGTTCGGCGAACTGGTCGAAGAGGGAGTCGTCGTCGAGCGGAACATAGAGGACGCGATTGAGGGCGCGGACGTGGTGATGATCTTACGCATTCAGCGCGAGCGGCAGGACGCGGCCTTCTTCCCCTCGATGCGCGAGTACGCAGTGCATTACGGCCTCAATCTCAAGCGGCTCGAACGCGCCGCAGGCGACGCCATAGTGATGCATCCTGGCCCAATGAACCGCGGGATAGAAATCGCCTCGGACGTGGCCGACGGGACGCGCTCGCTGATTCTTGACCAGGTCTCGAACGGCCTGGCCGTGCGCATGGCCGTACTCTACCTGCTCGCCGGGGGCGCGCACGCGGGCGAAACAGTATGAGAAATAAATTCACTCAACCCTTTGCGCCTTTGCGCCTCCAGCGTGAGTAAATGGTTTTGGATTTCTCACGCAAAGGCGCAAAGACGCAAAGGATTGAGTCTGACTTTGAAGTGCGCTCTTAGAGAACGAAATGAGATTGCTGATTGCCAACGGCTACTTGATTGACCCGTCGCAGGGCGTGAACACGGGCAAGAATCTGCTCATAGAGGACGGGCGCGTCGCCGGTTTGCTTGACAGAGGTGATAGCGTGCCCGAAGGCGCTGAGGTCTTGGACGCGACGGGGTTGGTCGTCGCGCCCGGCTTTATAGACATGCACGTTCACCTGCGCGAGCCCGGTCAGGAGTATAAAGAGACGATAGCAACGGGCGCGGCCGCAGCGGTTGCGGGCGGCTGGACGAGCGTCTGCGCGATGCCGAACACGGACCCAATCAATGACAGCCCGGCCGTCACGCGCTTCATCATCGAGCAGGCCGAGCGCGCGCAGTTGGCGAACGTCTTCCCCATCGGCTCGATTACGAAAGGGTCTAAGGGAACGGAGTTGGCCGAGATGGGCGAGATGAAGGAGGCGGGCATCGTCGCCATCTCGGACGACGGGCGGCCGGTCCCTTCGGCGGGCATGATGCGGCGCGCGATGGAGTATGCGCGCGGATTTGGCCTGACGGTTGTTGACCATTGCGAAGACCGCTCGCTGATTGCTGGCGGAGTGATGCATGAAGGTCGCTGGTCTTTGATTCTAGGACTCAAAGGGATGCCTGCGGCTGCTGAAGAGATGGATGCTGTGCGTGATTGCGCGCTCGCGGAGTTGACAGGAGCGCGCGTGCATCTCGCTCATCTTTCCACGCGCGGCGCGATTGAAGCCGTCAGGCGTGCAAAGGAGCGCGGCCTCTCTGTCACCTGCGAAGTCGCGCCGCATCACTGGACGCTGATGGACGAAGCTGTCGAAGGATATGACACGAACACCAAGAT
>DATFCB010000062.1:0-8401 GCA_035253525.1 Pyrinomonadaceae bacterium
TCGCGCCGCACGCGCCCTACACGGTCTCCGAAGAACATCTCAAAGAGGTGCGCGCGCTTTCAGACAAGCACAATTCGCCCATCGTCACGCACGTCTCCGAGACGCGCAAGGAAGTCGAAGACATCACGAAAGCCAAGGGCGTGTCGCCCGTGGATTACCTGGCGCGCATAGGCTTTCTGAACGACCGCGTCATCGCCGCGCACGTGGTTCATCCGGCCGCAGGGGAGATCGCGGTCCTGAAACGGCTCGGCGTCGGCGTCGTGCACAACCCGCAGTCAAACATGAAACTCGCCTCGGGCATCATGCCCGTGCCGCAGATGCTGGCGGACGACCTCAATCTCGGCCTCGGCACGGACGGCGCGGCCTCCAACAACGACCTCAACATGTGGGAGGAGGTTGACACGACGGCCAAGCTGCACAAGGTCTTCACGATGGACCCGAAAGTCGTCACGGCCCAGCAGGCTTTCGAGATGGCGACGATCCGGGGCGCGCGGGCGCTGCACATGGAGCGGGAAATCGGCTCAATCGAGGAGGGCAAGCGCGCGGACCTCGTCATCGTTGACCTGGACGATCTTAACCAGACGCCGCTTTACAACGTCTATTCGCATCTTGTTTACGCGACCAAGGCGGACGACGTGCGGACGGTTATCGTCGAGGGCCGCGTAATTATGCGCGATAAGAGGTTGCTAACTTTGGACGAAAAGGATATAAAGGCACGCGCACGAATCTTTCGCGAGCGGATTTTACAAAGTCTCGCCCCTTCAAATTCGCAAACGGGAAAAAATTAGGCCGGCGCGACTTGCCCCATGCACGCCGGAGAGGCCATAATGGGAAACATCAAATCAATATTTGGTGTTGCCCGCAGGCGAGCCTCATCAGCTCGCTTAAAGTTTTTTTAGGAGCCCGAAATAGTGAAGGAAAAAAGAGCCCGACATGTCATCACGTCAACCCTCGTAATAATTCTTTCCCTCGTCATGACGGCCTTGACGGTCGTCGCACAGTCCGCGCCGGAGGCGGACGCCAGCCAGAAACGTCTGAAACGCGCACGCGCCCTGATAGCCGCGCACAAACTGGGGACGGCCGCCGCGGAACTGGACTCGCTCCGCACGGGGACGGCCGACGACGCAGTCCGCGACGTGGCGCGCATCATGCTGATGAGCATCTACCTCGAAGACGGCGATTACATGCGCGCGCAGAATCTACTGGAAGACACCTACAGGCAGCGCACGGCCGCGAGCGAGAATTCCACGCGGACCTATTTCGCGCTGGCCGGCCAGGCGGTTAACGGCGCGCGCGACCGCCTCGCGCGCTACCGCTCGTTCGGCATCAACATCAACGACAAGGAATTGGCACAGGAGGCCAGCAACGACCTGGATCACATGCGCATGCTCCTGGAGAAAGTTGCAGACCAGGCCAGGGAGATTTGCGGCCAGAGCGAAAAGCACTTCGACGCCCTGGGCCTGCTCGAAGAGGTGGCGAACGTGCGCAGCACACTGGCGCGCACCAAGCAGGATCGCTTGCAGTGGCAGCGCGAGGTCGCAGACGCGCGCCGCAAACTCGCCGCCACGGACATGAGAATCGCCTCCACGGGCAATCCGCCCGTCAGCATCGCCAACACGACATCACAGCCCCCCGCAAAGGAAGCAATCACGGCCTCGCAGCCGGCGGCTTCGGAGAACCACGCCACCGAAACAATTACGCGCGACGTGACTGCGGCGGGCGAGCCCGTGCGCGTCGCGTCAACGGTTCAGCCCGCGCGAGCGAACGCTCCCGAAGCTGCTGCCCCAAACAGCCCCGCCCCGTCAGCGCAGCCCGTAGATGTCGGCTCGTTGCTGGAGAGGGCGACGCAGAAGATGAACCCCTCTTACCCGCAGACGGCCAAAATGGCCCGCATCACGGGCGTCGTCAAAGTCTATCTTGAGATAGACGAAAAGGGCGTGGTCAAGTCCGTCCAGAGCACGGACGGCCCGATGATGCTCAAGCAGGCCGCGGCCGACGCCGCCAAACGCTGGAAGTTCCGCCCGACCGTCATCAATGGGCAGCCCGTGAGGGTCGTCGGCTTCCTCAACTTCAATTTCACGCTCTAAACAGAGACAGTTCCGCCCCGCGCGAAACGCTCAAAAGAGGCCCGCACGCGGCCTCTTTTATTTTTATTTACAGCCGCTTAGCTAATCTTGACTTAAAAGTAAGGTATGCTAGAATGCTACTGAATCCTGGTTCATTACAGGGATGTCGGAGGGGTTTTCGGGATGAAAGTCTCGGCTCAGGAAGAATACGGATTGCGCTGTCTGGTGCAGTTGGCTCACCTCAAGGGGGGCGAATCCTTAACGCTCTCGCAGATGGCGAAGCGCGAGGGTATTTCGGCGGCGAACGCCGGCAAGCTGCTCTGGATTCTGAGCAAGGCCGGGCTGGTGCAATCCACCAGGGGCACGAAAGGCGGCTATCAATTGGCCCGGCCCGCCTCCGAGATTCGCCTGAGCGAGGTCATAAAGGTGCTGGACGCGGACGAGGTCGAGGGCCACTGCAAGAGTTACACGGGCGTGCTGGACGTTTGCGTACACACGAGCGACTGCGGGATACGGCCCGTGATTCTGGGCCTGCATGAGATCGTGCAGAACGCTCTGTCGGAGGTCACGCTCGCGCAGCTTGTCGGCCCTGAAGCCAACGTGGACGCGACGCTGCACCAGATTCAAAAATTGCAGCCGCGCCAGAGTCCGGCGCACTGAAGAGTCAACTGAAAACGGCCGCACGGCGCGGCCGAGGGAAAACTTAGAATGAGCACAATCGAGGTACTTGCCAACAAGGAATACAAATACGGGTTCGTCACGGACATCGAATCCGACGTGATTCCGCGCGGGTTGAACGAAGAGACCGTGCGGCTCATCTCGGCCAAGAAGAATGAGCCGGAGTGGATGCTGGAGTTTAGGCTGAAAGCCTACCGCCACTGGCTGACGATGGAGGAGCCGCGCCACTGGCCCAATCTCTCGTACCCGGAGGTCAACTACCAGGACATCATCTACTACAGCGCGCCGAAGCAGAAGGCGAAGAAGGCCAGCCTGGACGAAGTTGACCCGGAACTCCTGCGCACGTTCGAGAAGCTGGGCATCCCATTGCAGGAACAGAAGCAACTCGCGGGCGTGGCCGTTGATGCCGTCTTCGACTCGGTTTCGGTGGCGACGACCTACAAGGAGAAGCTCAAGAAGGTCGGCGTCATCTTCTGCTCGTTCTCTGAGGCCGTGCAGGAATACCCGGAATTGGTCCGTAAGTACATCGGCTCGGTTGTGCCGACCAACGACAACTACTTCGCTGCGCTCAACAGCGCCGTCTTTACAGACGGCTCGTTCGTCTTCATCCCCAAGGGCGTGCGCTGCCCGATGGACCTTTCGACCTACTTCCGCATCAACAACTCAGAATCGGGCCAGTTCGAGCGCACGCTCATCGTCGCCGAAGAGGGCGCGTACGTCTCATATCTGGAAGGCTGCACCGCGCCGAAGTTCGACAAGAACCAGTTGCACGCGGCGGTCGTCGAATTGGTCGCGCTGGACGACGCGGAGATTAAGTACTCGACGGTGCAGAACTGGTACGCGGGCGACGAGGAGGGGAAGGGCGGCATTTACAACTTCGTCACCAAGCGCGGCAAGTGTGCGGGCCGCAACTCCAAGATTTCCTGGACGCAGGTCGAGACCGGGTCGGCGATTACCTGGAAGTATCCGTCGTGCATCTTGCAGGGCGACAACTCAATCGGCGAATTTTACTCCGTGGCGCTGACGAACCACGCGCAGCAGGCCGATACGGGCACGAAGATGATTCATCTGGGCAAGAACACGCGCTCGACCATCATCTCAAAGGGCATCTCGGCCGGGCGCTCGAACAACAGCTACCGCGGCCTGGTCAAAGTGATGCCGAAGGCGGAGGGCGCGCGCAACTACACGCAGTGCGACTCGATGCTCATCGGCTCGCGTTGCGGCGCGAATACGTTCCCCTACATAGAGGTGATGAACAACACCTCGCGCGTCGAGCACGAGGCTTCAACCTCCAAGATCAGCGAGGAGCAGTTGTTCTACTTGCAGCAGCGCGGCATCTCGCAGGAGGACGCCGTCTCGCTCATCATCAACGGCTTCTGCAAGGATGTCTTCCTGCAACTCCCGATGGAGTTCGCCGTCGAGGCGACGCGCCTGCTCGGGCTGAAGTTGGAAGGCAGCGTCGGTTAAAAGACTGGGGCCGGGGGACGGGGGCCAGGGGCCGGTAAGAACGAGCTTTTAACCGGCCGCTGACCCCCGACCCCTGTCCTCAAATTTACGGAGTGAATTTACAGTGTTAGAGATTAAAGATTTGTACGCGACCGTTGACGGGAACGAGATTCTGAGGGGGATCAACCTGACAATCGAGCGTGGCGAGGTCCACGCCATCATGGGGCCGAACGGTTCGGGGAAGTCCACGCTCGCGAAAGTGCTGGCGGGCCACCCGGCCTACGTCGTGACGAAGGGCGAGGTCTTGTACGAGGGGAAGAACCTGCTCGAACTCGCGCCGGACGAGCGCGCGCGCGAGGGAGTTTTTCTGGCGTTTCAATACCCGATTGAGATTCCGGGCGTGTCAAACGCGCAGTTTCTGCGGCTCGCTTACAACGAGAAGCGCAAGCACCTGGGCGAGGAAGAACTCGACCCGCTGGAGTTCAAGGACTTGCTGAAAGAGCGCGCGCAGATAGTCGAGATGGACGCGAGCTTTATGACGCGCGCCGTCAACGAAGGGTTTTCGGGCGGCGAGAAGAAGCGTAACGAGATTTTGCAGATGGCCGTGCTTGAGCCGAAGCTCGCGGTGCTGGACGAGACGGACTCGGGACTGGATATAGACGCCCTGCGCGTCGTCGCCGGAGGCGTCAACAAGCTCAGGACTTCCGAGAACGCGATTATCCTCGTCACACACTACCAGCGGCTCTTGAATTACATCGTGCCGGATTATGTGCACGTCCTTGCGGGCGGGCGCATCGTGCGCGAGGGCGGTAAGGAACTGGCGCTCGAATTGGAAGAGAAGGGCTACGACTGGATTAAGGCGCAGGCGGCGGGAGGCAATTCTACGGCCGGCGCGACGCAGGTAAGCTAGAAGAGATGGTAACAGAAATCGCAAAAGAGCAGGGCGCATACGGTGCGCCGTTCCGCCGGCTGCAAGAGAAAACTGGCCCAGACGCCCCTTCGTGGGTCGTGCGTCTGCGCGAAAGCGCGTTCAATAGTTTCGAGCGGCTGGGCTTCCCGACCCCTCGGCAGGAAGAGTGGAAATACACGAACGTCGCGCCCTTGGTGAAAGCTAACTTCGAGCCGGCCGTCGAAGGCGCGGGGGCGCTCGACGACGCTGCGCTACAGCCGTTCATTTATGAAGAGTCGCGCGCGAGCCGCCTGGTTTTCGTCAACGGCTTCTACCGCCCGGAGCTTTCGTCAACGGAAGCCCTGCCGGACGGCGTCGTCGCGAAAGACCTCGCCGCCGCGCTCAGGGAAGAGAAGTACGCGGAGACCTTGCGCGGGCAATTGGCGCGCAGCGCGGACTTTAACGAGAATGCTTTCACGGCCCTGAACACGTCATTCCTTGAGAGCGGGGCTTTCATCCTCGTCCCGGAAGGCGCACAGGTGGAAACGCCGCTTCATCTGCTTTTTCTCTCGGACGGGCAGGCGCTCTCTTCCCCTCGTGTCTTGATTGTCGCCGGGCGCGGCAGCACCGCGACCGTGATAGAGAGCTACGCGGGCGCGCACGACGGCGACGCTTATTTCACGAACGCGGTCGTGGAGGTCTCGCTCGGGGAAGGCGCGCGTCTTAATCATTACAAGGTGCAGCGCGAGAGCGATGATGCGTTTCACGTCGCGACGACGCGGGCCGCGCTCGCGCGCGCGAGCAGCTTCAACCTGACCACGGTCACGCTCGGCGCGCGTCTCTCGCGCCACGACGTGCAGGTCACTTTGGACGAGGAGGGCGCGGAGTGCTGGGTGGACGGCCTCTACATCGTCGGCGCGACGCAGCACACAGACACGCACTCCGTGATTGACCACCGCCGGCCGCACTGCACCAGCCATCAACTCTACAAGGGCATCCTCGATGGCCGCGCCCGTGCGGTCTTTAACGGCAAGGTCTTCGTCCGCGAGGGCGCGCAGCAGACGGACGCGCAGCAGACGAACAGGAATCTGCTTCTCTCGAACGAGGCTCGCGTGGACACCAAGCCGCAGTTGGAGATTTTCGCGGACGACGTTAAGTGCGCGCACGGCGCGACCGTCGGGCAGCTCGAAGAAGAAGAGCTGTTCTACCTGACGAGCCGCGGGCTCAATGCGGACCTCGCGCGCAACCTCCTGACCTACGGCTTCGCGGAGGAAGTGATAGAGAAGATTAAGATCGTATCAATCCGGGCCGAGCTTGACGAAGCAGTGCTCAACCGGCTCCACTCCAATCTGGGAACGGAAAGTTTATGAGCGTCACAGAGGAAAAAATAGAGCGGGAAATTGGCACACCCGGCCGCGAGTGGGATGTCGAGCGCGTGCGTGAAGATTTCCCTGTGCTCAGGCAGACGGTCAACGGCAAGCCGCTCGTCTACCTGGACAACGCCGCGTCCTCGCAAGTTCCGCAGATAGTCATTGATCGCGGCAGCGTCTACCTCGAACAGGAGCACTCGAACATACATCGCGGCGTGCACTATCTGAGCCAGAAAGCCACGACCGCTTACGAGGGCGCGCGCGAGAAGGTCAAACGCTTCATCAACGCGCGCGAGTCCCGCGAGTGCATCTTCGTGCGCGGCGCGACCGAGGGCATCAACCTCGTCATGCACGGCTACGGGCGCAAGTTCGTCCGGGAGGGCGACGAGGTCATCATCTCCGCGATGGAGCACCACGCCAACATCGTCCCCTGGCAGATGCTCTGCGAGGAGAAGGGCGCGCGCCTCCGTGTCATCCCGATGAACGACGCGGGTGAGTTGCTTCTGGACGAATACGACGCGCTCCTGAACGAGCGGACCAAAATCGTCGCCGTCACACACATCTCGAACGCGCTCGGCACGATCAACCCCGTCAGGGAGATCATCGCGCGCGCGCACAAGTACGGCGTGCCGGTTCTCATTGACGGCGCGCAGGGGATAGTTCATCTGCCCATTGACGTGCAGGACTTAGACTGCGACTTCTACGTCTTCTCCGGCCACAAGATGTTCGCGCCGACGGGCAGCGGCGTCGTCTACGGCAAGGCCGAATGGCTCGAACGCATGAACCCGTTCCAGGGCGGCGGCGACATGATTCGCACGGTGACTTTCGAGAAGACGACCTACGCGGGGTTGCCGAACAAGTTTGAGGCGGGCACTCCGGCAATCGCCTCACAGATAGGGCTCGGCGCGGCGATAGACTATTTGAACGCCATCGGGCGCGAGCAGTCGGTCGCCTACGAGCATGAACTTTTGCGCTACGCGACCGAAAGATTGAGCGCCATCGAGGGCGTTCGCATCATCGGCACGGCCCGTGAGAAGGCGAGCGTCGTCTCCTTCGTCGTGGACGAAGTGCACCCGCACGACATTGGCACAATCCTCGACCAGGAGGGCATCGCCGTGCGCGCCGGTCACCACTGCGCACAGCCCGTCATGAAGCGCTTCAACGTCCCCGCGACCGCACGCGCCTCCTTCGCCTTCTACAACACGAAGCAGGAAGTTGACACGCTCGTGCGCGCGATTGAAAAAGTGATAGAGGTATTTTCTTAGGGCTGAGGGATGAGGGATGAGGGATGAAGTAAAGACAGAGAGCTTTTATTTCATCCCTCATCCCTCATCCCTCATCCCTTTTTATTGCTATGTCTGAACTGAGCGAGCTTTACCAGCAGGTCATCTTAGACCACAACAAGAAGCCGCGGAATTTCCGCCGGATTGAGGACGCGAACCGCCACGCCGAAGGGTACAACCCGCTGTGCGGCGACCAACTGACCGTCTACCTGCAACTGGAAGACGAGGTGGTCAAGGACGTGAGCTTCGAGGGCTCCGGCTGTGCCATTTCCAAGGCGGCGGCGAGCATGATGACGCAGAGCGTCAAGGGCAAAACCAAAGAGGAGGCGGAAATCCTCTTCGGGGAGTTTCACCGGATGGTGACGGGCGAGCTAGATGAAGAGACGGAGCCTCATCACCTGGGCCGCCTGACGATCTTCGCGGGCGTGCGCGACTTCCCGGCGCGCGTCAAGTGCGCGAGCCTTTCCTGGCACACCATGCACGCCGCGCTCAACAACCGTGAGGCGACCTCGACCGAAGGCGCGCTCGACCCCGCCGCAGCGCAGGAGAGCAGCCTTTAATCCGGCTCGCTCTTTTTCTGGCACAACTTTTCAGCGAAGGCGGCCCTGCGTGGGCCGCTTTTCTTTTGTTGCTGGCAAAGATGAATGGGGCAGGGCATAATGCTGGTCA
>DATFCB010000063.1:0-6808 GCA_035253525.1 Pyrinomonadaceae bacterium
GTGCGTCGCGCGTGCTTGAGCTGTTGCTCGACGAGCGCCCTGAACCCGCGCCGGTTGTAGAGGCCCGTCAAGTCGTCTGTCAGCGAGAGACTTTCCAGTTCTTCGAGCGCGCGCTTGCGCTCCGTGATGTCGCGCGCTATCGCCTGAAAGCCGACAATGCTTCCCTCCTCCAGGACGAGCTGCGTGTTCTGCCCGAGCCAGATTTCCCTGCCCTCGTTCGTCACGACGGGAACCTCAAGGTAAGCGTTCGGAATCTTTTTGACGAGCTGTCGCTTGTAGAATTTTTCGGCCGTCTCGCGAAAGTCCGGCTTGACTAAATCCAGGTAGTGCTGCCCGACGAGTTCTGCTTCGGGGAGCTTGAGAATCTCGGTGCACGCAGGGTTGACGAACATCAGGTGGCCGCCCGCATCCGTGCGGTAAATCATTTCGTTGGCGTGTTCGATCAGATAATTCGAGCGCTCCTCGCTCTCGCGCAAAGCCTCTTCAGCGCGGCGGCGCTTCTTGAAGTCCCGCCTGATGACGAGGAAGCCTGCGGGCAGAAAGCCCAGGAGCAGCGTGCCGAGGATGGCGAGCGTGATGGTCGTGCTGCGCGCGCTCTGGTAAGACTCGGCCTGCCGTCTTTCGAGCCGCGCGTTCTCCCTGGCGGACATCTCGGACACGAGCGCGCGTATGTCGTTCATCATGCGTTTGCCGCGCCCGGTCGAGATGAGTTGTTCGGCGGCGGCAAACCCGCTCGTCTTGCGCAGCCCTATCGCGTCGGAGATGACTGAGAGGCGGTCAGCGATTTTCCGTTCGAGTTCGACGAGGCTCTGTTGCTGGCCGGCGTCGTTCTCGGTCAATTCCTTGAGACGCATCAGGCGGCGGCCGATGGCCGGGAGCGCCGCGTTGTACGGCTGTAAATACTCTTCATCGCCGGTGATGATGAAGCCGCGCTGGCCCGTCTCGGCGTCCTTGACGGCCGAGAGCGTCCCGTCCAACTCGTCCAGCACCTCGTGCGAATGCGCGACGAGATTACTGTCGCGGATGAGCTTGCGCGTGTTGCGGTATGAGACGAAGCCGACGACCAACAGGATCGCCAGCACCAGGCCGAACCCCACCGCAATCTTTTTTTCGACCGTCCACTTCATACGTTTGAGCTATGGGGAAAACAGAGGCGGGAGAGCGAAGGGTTCACCAATAATTGACGCTCGCAACCCGCCCGGCGTTGCCCCGAAAAGCAGAATACAGGAGTCAGGAGTCAGAAGTCAGAAGAGAAGGCCGAAACCTTCTTTCTTTTATTCTGACTCCTGACTTCTGAATTCTGAATTCTGCCTTTTCAATCATGTCTCAGCGCCTTGACCGGGTCAATGCGCGCGGCGCGGGCCGCGGGGTAGAGCGCGGCGAGGATTGAGACGACGACGGCGAAGAGAATTGCGCCGAGCCACAGGTAGGGCGGCAGCGCGAAGAAGTCAACGTAGGAAGCACCCTGCGGCCGCAGAATGAATTTGTAGGCCAACTGATTCGCCACCGCGTCTATTCCCCACGCGAGGAGCGCGCCGACGACGCCCCCGGTCAAACCTATCACCCCCGCCTCGACGAAGAAGATGAGTTTTATCTCGCGGTCTTCCGCGCCGATGGCCTTCATGATGCCTATCTCGCGCGTGCGCTCCAGGATGGACATAATCATCGTGTTGGCGATGCCGAACGACGCGACCAGAAGCGAGATGCCGCCGAGGAGCCCGAGCGCCGCGTTGATGATGAGAAAGACCGTGCGCAACTGCTCCAACTGATCCACTATGGAGAAGCTGTTGAAGCCCAGTTGGCTTATCTGTCCGCGCACCTCCGCCAGCGCGATAGGGTCTGTCACGCGCACGACGGCCGAGCCGTAGCCTATCTCTTCGTTCGCGCCGAGCGCGCCGCTCTCGCGCGCGAGTTGCAAGGCGACCTCGCCCAGTTCGTCGCCGTGCTCGGCTTTCCAGGCGCGCGCCGCGCCCAGCGGGACGTAGACGTTATACGCCGGCATCATGCCGCGAAAGCGGCGGCCCACGCCCGACAGCTCGTTCGCCAGGACTCCGACGATGGTGAAAGAGCGCGCGACCAGCGCGTCAGTTTGCGAGGCCGCGCCGTCTTCTTCTTCGAGCGGGATGCCGAAGAAGTTCGGCGTCCCTTCTTCTTCTTCCCCGTCCTTTCTCTCCGGCGGCGCGAGCAGTTCGAGACGCTGCCCCAGTGCGTCCGCCGGCTTGTCGTAGCCGAACTCGTGCAGGAATTTTTCGTCCACCACGACTTCGTCCCCGTCCGGCGCGGCGAGCATCCGTCCGGCGGCGAAATTCTTGAAACGCGAGGCCGGGTTAGGGACCAGCGCGCCGCCGATTAAGGCCCGCCTGGCTTTGCCGTTCACCCGCGCGTAAGCCGTGAACGAGATGTTCGGCTCGACCGATGCCACGCCCGGAATCCGTGCGATGTCTGCGAGCGCCACGTCGTCCAGTGGGCGCTCCGGCGGTTTTTCCGGCCCATTGCCGCGGCGATTTCCTTCACGCTCCGGCTCTTCGTCGTCCTCGTCGTCGGCCCCGCGCGCACGCCTGTTCATCTCTCCTTCGACGAGGTCGGAAAGGCTCTTGCCGTAGACTGTGATTTCGTTGAAGAGGTCTAACTCGCGGAAGCGGCTGACCGTGTTGCGCTGCAAGCCGAGCCCGAACGAGACCATCGTGACGATGACGGCCACGCCGACGATGACGCCCATCGTCGTCAACACCGCGCGCAGCTTCGCCTCACGCAGGTTACGCAGCGAAAGCCTGAGGATGTCTACGAAAGACATGGCGAAGAACAGGAGTCAGAAGTCAGGAGTCAGGAGTCAGAAGTCAGAATACAGGAGAAGGCCGCGAGCCGCTTAGAAGGATTTTCTTTTCTCCTGACTCCTGACTTCTGACTCCTGACTCCTAGTCGAACACGTGATGAACAGCGTCCACAGTCCAGTCGGCGAGGCTGTGGGTGACGATGTCCGCGCCGGCAGCGCGGAGCGCTTCTTCCGGTACCGTGTTGGTCACGCCGAGCGTGCGCATCCCGGCGGCGCGGCCGGACTGTATGCCGGGCGGCGCGTCCTCTATGACCAGACATTCATTGGGCAGCAGCGGGAGCTTGCGCTCGTCGCGCCGCTTCTCGTTCAGGAGTTCGAGCGCGCGCTGGTAACAGGTCGGGTCGGGCTTGTGCGTGCCGGGCACGTCCTCCGCGCTGACGACGACCGTGAACGCGCGGCCGAGCCGCGTGCGCTCGAAGACGTAATCTATCCCGTAGCGGCTGGACATGCTAACGAGGCCGAGCTGGTAATGGCGCGCAGCCGCCTTGATGAAGGTGACGACGCCCGGCGCGAGCGGCAAATTCTCCTCGATCATCTTGCGGTGCAGCTCATACTCGCGCGCGATGATGCGCTTGCCGCCGTCCTCCGGCAGACTCTTCCCCGCGCGCTCGAACGCCGTGCGGACGAAAGTCACGTCGTCCATCCCGAGCATCGTCATGTACTCCGCCTCCGAGAGCGTGATGCCTTCCGCCGCGAGCGTCTCCTGATAGGCTTTCAGGTGCAGCGGCTCGTCGTTGACGATGACGCCGTTGAAGTCGAAGAAGATGGCATGAATCATGTTGCGGCCGTCTGAAGCAAACTGAATGAACCCCGAACTGTGCAGAGCGATGGACGGATTGTAACCGCGCGTCCTCCTGCGGGCAAATCGCTCCGCGTTCGTAATTCTCAAGACTTGAGACACGGACGGGCGTCCGACAGTCTTGCTGTAGGAACGGGCGTCCTGCTAGTTTATAAACACTCTCGCCGAAATGTCTTTCTTTCACGTCGCCGAGAAACGAACGCGGGAGTTAGGCTGATTTGGCTCAATCCCACCCGAAGGAGAATCCACATGCCCGGCAAAACCAAAGCTCGTGCCAGCAAGAAAGCGCGCGGTAGTAAGAGCAAGAAGAAGAAGAGTGTCAGCCCGACCAGAAAGCGTGCGAAGACGAAAGCGGTCGCGGCGCAGTCAGCCCAACAGGGTATCGCGGGGCCGATTGAGCATGTGGTGGTGTTGATGATGGAGAACCGCTCGTTCGATCATATCTTCGGCTATCGTCACGGCGTGGACGGGTTGAAGGGGAGCGAGTTCAATTTGCTCGACCCGAGCAAGGCGGAGTCGGATTCAAACCCGGCTTACTACGTGACGAACGGCGCGCCCTACGCCGTGCTCGCGGGCGAGGGGCCGGGCCACTCTTTCAACGCGGCGAACGTGCAGCTCTGCAACGACAAGAATGGGCCGACCGCTTTGACGCCCGCCGCGAACAACGGTTTCGTCAGCGGCTATCAGACGGAACTGGTCTACGCGGACAAGGTGAAGAACCCGAGCCAGGAAGTCATACGCGTGGTGATGGAATCATTCGCGCCGAATCGCCTGCCCTCTATCAACGCGCTCGCGGACGCCTTCTGCGTCTGCGACAACTGGTACTCGGAAGTCCCAGGACCGACGCAACCCAACCGGCTCTACGTCCACGCGGCGACCTCCTTCGGCTTCGCGCTCAACGTCTGGACACAAATTTTCGACGGCCCCACCGTCTACAACCGCGTCGCAGAAGCGGGCCGCACCTGGGCCACTTACTACTTCGACGACAACGACCTCGCGGAGTTCTCCCAGATCAACACGCAGACGGCGAACTTCAAGCTGTACGAGGACTCGTTCGCAACAGACGTGAAGGCGGGCGCGCTCGCCAACTACGTTTTCATAGAGCCCCGCTTCGTCAACGCGCAGGACGCGATGGCGAATTCGCAGCACGCCCCGCAGGACGCGCGCTACGGCGACAACTTCATCGCGGACGTTTACGAGACTTTACGCGCGAACGAAGAATTGTGGAACAAGACCGCGCTGATAGTGCTTTACGACGAGCACGGCGGCTTTTACGACCACGTCGTCCCGCCGTCGGAGAACATTCCGAACCCGGACGGACTGAACTCGCCGCCGAGCGGGAACAAACTCTCTTATGCTCCGACGTTCACTTTCGACCGGCTGGGATTTCGGGTGCCGGTCGTCATCGCCTCGCCGTGGGTCGCGGCCGCGCGTGTGGATTCGACGCGCTACCAGCACACGTCAATCATGGCGAGCGTCAAGAAGATGTTCGGCTGGGACCAATTCCTGACGAAGCGCGACGCCAGCGCCAACACCTTCGAGCACCTCTTCTCGGAACTCGACGCTCCGCGCACAAACACGCCACAGACTTTGCCGCGCGCCGCGCTGCCCACAGTCACCGCGCCCGCAGACAGTCCGGCCCACCCGGCCAACCAGCCTCTCGACGCAACGCAGAAGGATGTCTTGATGAAGGCGTACCACCTGACGCAAGGCTCGCACCCGGACGGCCCCGCGCCGGACGACCTGCCGACGACACAGGGCGAGGCGTCCGCGTTTATTCGCGCGCGTTACGCGAAACATTTCGGGTTTCCGGGCAAGGCAGTTAAGAAGACGCGATGAGGTCGTGTCAGAGAATCCCCTCCGGCCCCCTGTCCGTCTCCGCCGGACGGCGCTGAGGCGCGTCGCTCATCTTTTCGATGAGCTGGCGGTTCTGTTTCTCGAAGAGAATCGGCAGTCGCTCGCTTTCGAGCACGTCGAGGCGGCGCAGGATTTCGGCCAGCGAAAGCTCGTTCTTCAGGTTCACCTGGTAGTCCAGGTCCGCGCGCAGGCGGTCTTTCTCGCCCTGCCTGTTCTGCGACATCATGATGATGGGAGCCTGCACGCCCGCGAGCACGCCGAGGATGAGGCCGAAGAATTCATACGGATAAGGGTCAATCTTATTGTTGGCGATGAGCCACGAATTAACGAGGACCCAGAGGACCATGACGACGCCGAGCAGGGCTATGAACGTCCAACTGCCGCCTAAGTTCGCGATGCGGTTGGCGAGGCGGTCGCCGACGGTCAGGCGCGCGTCCTCCTCCTCGTTGACGTTGCGCGAGACGCGGTGGCGCAGCATCTCGTCCGTCTTCCGCAGGCGGTGCGTGATTGCGCTCAACATCCTCAAAGCCACGTCCGGGTTGGCGCGGACGAACTTCAGGAAGTTGTCGCGCGACAGCACGGCGAAGAAGGCGTCCTCGATGACGGTCGTGTCGGCCGAGCGCGGCTTGCCGTCAAGCAGGGCCATCTCGCCGAAGAAGTCGCCGCCCGCAAGCTCCGCCAGCGTCACGTCGCTCCCGTCCGCGTCCTTGATGCTGATGCGCACGCGCCCGCTCTCGATCAAGTACATCGCGTCGCCCGTGTCGCCCAGGCGGAACAGCGTCGTCCCGCCCGGCACCTCACGCAGCTCCAACAAATTCCTCAGCTCACTCGCCGCCTTGTCGTCCAGAGACGCGAACAGCGGCACCGACCGCAACTCCTCAAGCGTTATCACGCGCGAAATCGTAGACATATTCACCTCAAGAGGAGGGATGAGGGATGAGGGATGAGGGATGAAATAAGAGCTTTCGGTCTTTCCTTCATCCCTCATCCCTCATCCCTCATCCCTCAGTTATCTTTCCGTCTTTCATCAGAATGATGCGGTCGCTGAAGCGCGTCGCGAGTTCTTTGTCGTGCGTCACCATCAGGACGGTTAGTTGGTCGCGCTCGACCATCCGGCGCAGGAGGGCGAGCAGTTCTTCGGCACGCGTCGAGTCGAGGTTGCCGGTCGGCTCGTCGGCCAGGAGCACGCGCGGGCGGTTGGCGAGTGCGCGCGCGATGGCGACGCGCTGCTGCTCGCCGCCCGACAGCTCCGCCGGCCGGTGCGTGGCGCGGTTGCCGACGCCGAGCAGGTCGAGCAGCTCCTGGCTGCGCTTGTTGGC
>DATFCB010000064.1:0-15101 GCA_035253525.1 Pyrinomonadaceae bacterium
AGTTTCAAGTTTCAAGTTCGCCATCCTAACCTTAAACCTGAAACTTGAAACCCTTTCCGCCTGCCACGGGCGGCTGTGCTATATTTGACGCGGGCCGCTGCGGCGCTCGCGCGTCGCGTAAGAGTTTTTCGGAGCATAGCATGACGAGAAAATTTGGCATAGTCGCTCTCGCGATTATTATCTCGGCGACGATTGCCGGGGGCATGGCTGACCTCATGGGCCGCCGGGCCGCGAGCCCGCGCGGGACGAATAAGCCAATCGCCGGCCGCGACGTGGCGGACGACTACCAGGAGGCGGTGCGCGTCATCGGCACTGAGTACGCGGCGGACGTTGACTACGAGAAGGCCACGCAGGCCGCCATACAGGGGATGCTCTCCACGCTCGACCCGCACTCGATGTACTTCCCGCGCCCGGAGTTCACCAAGCTCAAGGAGGATCAGGACTCGCGCCTGATAGGCATCGGCGTCACCATCCTGCGTCACCGCGACGGCGTCTACGTCCAGTCGGCCGTCGAGGGAACTCCGGCCGCGCGCGCGGGCTTGCGCTTCGGCGACCGCATCGTGGAGGTTGACGGCAAGGACGCGCGCGACTGGACGAGCGAGCAGGTCTCCAAGAACGTGCGCGGCGAGCGGGGCGAGCCCGTCCGCGTCAAGGTCGAGCGCGCCGGGTCCGAGACGCCTGTCACTTACACCATCGTCCGCGAGTCCGTCCCGCTGCCCTCGATTCGCAACGCCTACATGATTCGCCCCGGTACGGCCTACATAGGCTTAACGGGCGGCTTCCAGCACACGACGGGCGACGAGTTGCGCGAGGCGTTCACGCGCCTCAAGTCGCAGGGGATGCGCCAGGTCGTGCTCGACCTGCGCGGGAATCCGGGCGGGCTCTTAGACCAGGCCATAGAAGTGTCGAGCGAGTTTCTGCCGCGCGGGCGGCCGGTCGTCTCCGTGCGCGGCCGCACCGAATACAGAGAGCCTTACATCTACCGCTCGACGGGCACTGACCCCGAAGACTTCCCGCTCGTCGTGCTCATCAACCGCAACACGGCGTCAGCCTCGGAGATCGTCGCCGGCGCGATTCAGGACCACGGGCGCGGGCTGATAGTCGGCCAGACCAGCTTCGGCAAGGGGCTCGTCCAGCGCGTCTTCCAACTCCCCTTCGGCACGGGGCTGACGCTGACGACCGCCAAGTACTACACGCCTTACGGCCGCTCGCTTCAGCGCGACTATTCCAGCGGCTCGCTCTACGACTATTACGTGCGCCACGACGAGGACGACGAGGAGACGCCCGCGAAGCCTTCGACTTCTACGAACCCTGCGACGCAGCCGCCCGAGTCCGTCTCGACACAGCCGACGCCCGCGCCGACGCCTCCGCCCCCGACGGGTCCAGCGGTCCAGACGGCAGCGGGCCGCGTCTTTTACGGCGGCGGCGGGATCACGCCCGACGTGGAGGTCAAGCCGTTCCAGATTACGGCGCTGCGCGGGCGCATCGCAGAGGCTGCCTTCTTTTTCACTCGCGAACTGATCGCAGGCAAGTTCCCCGGCCTCGAAGGCTACCGCGTAGAGAAGACCGATTACGACCACAATCTGAGGTCGGGCGATTACCCCATCACGCCTGCGGTGGTCGAAGCCTTCCGCGAGTACGTCCAGCGCGACGGGACGTTCGGGATTTCGCCCGCGCAGATTGACGAGGAATTGGATTTCGTCAAACTCCGCATCCGCGACGAGGTGGTCACGGCCGCCTACGCCAGCGATGCCGGCGCGCGCGTGCTGCTCGACAGCGACCCGCAAGTCCTGCGCGCGCTCGAAGCCCTGCCGGAAGCCAAGCGGCTCGCCGAACTCGTCCGCAACCTCCCGGCCCGTGGCTGAAGGTTGGCACAAAAATCTGGAACCAGGACGAGTGCGCCCGCGTGCTATCATCAACGCGCGGCCTTTCCCGCGACTCAAGGAGGAATCTTTATGAAGCGACGACGACTCTTCTTCGCACTCCTTCCGGTCTGCTCGCTCTTCCTGCTGTGCCAGGCGGCGGCCCACGCCCAAACGGTCGCCGAATATGAATCCATCCCCTTTCACATCTCCTCGCTCAACACCCCCTTCGCCATGCAAGGGGACTTCGAGGGCGAATACACTGTCTACCCGGAGGGAATCAGCGTCAGGCTGACGAAAGCGCTCGTTCGCATCGGCACGCACTGCCCGTACAAGGGCGCGAGGGAGTTTCGTGCCATCAGCTTCGCGCTGGCGACCAACAACGAGAATGGCAGGTGGAAGATGGACCTCAGGAGCCTGAAGCAACCAATCGCGAGAGTCATGCTTCCGGGCGACGAGTACAGGTTCGACGGCGTCGAGTTCTTCATCCCCAAAAGGCTCACGACCGATTTGTCGAAACACTGGCTCGTGGTGCAGATGGACGACCTGGTGCTTGACTTCCCGGCGAGAGCCGAGCCCACAGAGGGCTACGCCTTCGCCAGCAGTTGCCACGACATCTTCATCAAAAAGCAGGCCGCTAAAGAATGCGGAACTGGCAGCGACCGCAGAGCTGACTCTTCATCTTCGCAGCCGCTTAGCCGAAAACTCACGCGGCTTTGAGCGGGGATTTTTCGAGTAATTTTTTTAGCTTGTCCAGTTGCTCGTCCGTGGAGGTCTTCATCCAGCTGTGGGGCGCTGCCGAGTATGCTTTCTTGAGCCATTTTTTGGCTTCCTTCTGGTCGCCTATTCCGAGGCTGGCCTCCGCCAGCGTCGCCAGCACCCAGTATTTAGTATCCTTCCCGTCTCGACGCGAGGGCGGCAGCTCAGACTTCAGATACTGCTCGCAAATTGTTATGACCTCCCTGCGGATACGTTGCGCCTGCACGAAGTCGGCGATGGCTTCGCCCTTGTCGGTGCGCACGGCCGATCTGACGTTGAGCAGGTAAGCGAAGTTGATGCCGTTGTAATAGTCGTTGCGCAGGAAGAAGCCGCGCTCGTAAGCGCGCACCGCCTCGTCCAGATACTTCCTGTTGCCGGTCTCCTCCCACAAACGCTTGTGCACCGCGCCCCAGAGCCCTAGAGTTTCCGTGTCGTTGGAAGAATCCGGCTTGAGGGTGAGGAGCAAATCTCGCGCCTTCTCCAAAGCCTTTTTCGGCGTCGGCTGTTTACTCTTGTAGGTGACGAGCGCGAGGCGCTGGACGAGGTAAGGGTCTTCCTCGCGGTCGTCCTTCGGCCTCATCATCTCGCGCGCCACCAGCAGCAGTTGCCTCGCCCCTGCGAAATCACCGCTCGCCTGTGCCTCGTCCGCCCGCCCCAGCAAGACACTCAAGGTCTCATTAGCCGGGGCGACCGCAGCCGCGCCGGCACGAGAGGCGCGTCTTTTGGTGGACCGCGACTTCTTGGACGCGCGGGCAGGGCCGCCGCGCTTACCCAAAGCAGCTTTTTTGCCCGTGGCCTTTGCCTTCCCGGCGGCTAGTTCTTCGGCCACAGTCATCATCGGCGGCTTAAGGCCCTTGAGGTAGGTGTAGACGGGGCTATCATTCTCCGCCTTCTTCATAATCTCCTTGATGGCCTTCACTATCTCCGCGGTGAAGCGTTGCGCGTCGCCGACGCCTATGTCATCACCCAGGTGTTTATAGCGGCGGATGACCGTGTGATTCACGTCGAAGGGATAGCCCAGCTTCTCCTCGGCGACGATGATGGTCGTGAAGGGCCGGAGCGCGTGACGCACGCCGAGTTCGTAGAAGGCGTTCGGATTTGCTGTCGAGAGGTCCGCGATGACCACGTCGGCCTCCAACAGTTGCTTGTACATCGGCGTATCAATCGTCCCGCTGTGCACGATCTCGTCAGCACGGATGCATTCGAGGCCGGCCTTCTGGACGGCGGGCTTAATCATGTTGCGGTAAGAAGCGTCAAGGTCCAGGACGCGCCCCGATTGGTAGTCGGTCTTCTTGCCGTAACCCATCACGACGAAGCAAACCTTTTTTTTCTCTTCAGGCATTGACGAATCTCCTTGCGGTCAGGTCAGGGGATTTAAAGGCGTGAGACTTCCCCGGAAAGCGTTCGGCCCCTTTTTACTCCTAAGTGTGCCGAAAATCAACAGCCATCCGCGCACCGGGCGGCAAGGCCCGCGGCCACTTACTCAACCACGCGCGCAATGACGCACTTCAGGTAGTAAGTCTCGGGCACGCCGAAGAGGACCGGGTGGTCGCTCGACTGTATTCTCTTCTCGATTAACTGCACGCGGCGGCGCGCGTCACGGCCTGCGTCGGCCACGATTTCGAGGAACAGTTGTTCGGACATGTGGTAAGAGCAGGTGCAGGTGACGAGCAGGCCGTCCGGGTTGAGCAACTTGAGCGCGCGCAGGTTGATCTCCTTGTAGCCGCGCGCCGCAGCTTTCACGCTCGCGCGATTTTTGGCGAACGCGGGCGGGTCGAGCACGATGGTGTCGAAGCGCTCACCGGCCGCCTCCATCTCGCGCAGCGCGTCGAAGACGTTCGCCTCACGAAACTCCACGTGGCCCGCGCCGTTTAATTCCGCGTTGCGCCGCGCAGCCTGAACCGCCTCGCCCGAGATGTCTAATGCGACCACGCTCTCGCAAGTTTCTGCCAGATGCAGCGCGAACGCTCCGTTAAAAGTGAAGCAATCGAGCGCGCGTCCACGCGCGAGGCGGCGGGCCGCGAGACGGTTCTCGCGCTGATCGAGGAACGAGCCCGTCTTCTGCCCGCCGAGCGGGTGAATGAGAAAGCGAACGCCGTGCTGGACGATTTCAAGCTCCTCGGGCGCGTCGCCGTAAACGACGCCCGCGCGCAGCTCCAACCCTTCGAGGGCGCGCACGCGCACGTCGTTGCGCTCGACGACGGCGCGCGGATTAAACTCTTCGACCAGCAGCCCGACGAGCATCTCCTTGAGCGCTTCGGTCCCCTGCGAGAGCGTTTGCAGGACGAGCACGTCGCCGTAAACGTCCACGATGAGCGACGGCAGCAGGTCGCCTTCCGAATAGACCAGCCGGTAGGCGTTCGCCACGGGAGCGATGCCCTCCCTGCGGAGCGCGGCCGCGCGCAAGCGCGCGCGCCACCACTCGCGGTCAATCTCTTCTTCCGCCAGCGTCAGCAGGCGGAGCGAGATTTCCGAGCGCGAGGAGTAGAGCGCCATCCCGACGAACCGCCCGCGCTCGTCGCGCACGCCGACGACCGAGCCGCCGGGCGCGTCGCGCGCGTCGCGCACGTCGCTGCGGTAAATCCAGAGGTGCCCTGCGCGCGCGCGCTCCGACCCGCGCTGTGTGATAATGACGCTCTCGTTCATCGTGTGCCGGCTATTAAATCAGAAAATGCGCGGAAAGGGCTAACCGGATTGCCGAGTTCAAAACTACACTCCGTCAAAAACGTGCTCTTCGACCTGGACGGGACGCTCTCCGACCCCGTCGAAGGAATCACACGCTCTATTCAGTACGCGCTTGAGCGTCTGCGCGTCACGCCGCCGTCGCGTGCCGACCTGCTGCTTCACATCGGCCCGCCGCTCAGGAACACCTTCTCGCTGATTTTGCAGACCACGGACAAGCCCACACTTGAGCGGGCCGTCGAGCTGTACCGCGAGAGGTTCGGTGAGACGGGGATGTTCGAGAACGTGGTCTACGAAGGTGTGCCAGAAATGTTGGCACAAATTCGCACGTCACAAAAGCGTCTCTTCCTCGCCACTTCGAAGATGCACGCCATCACCCTCAGAATCCTCGAACACTTCTCCCTGTCTGACTACTTCGACGGCGTCTACGGGAGCGAGCCCGACGGGACGCTCGGAGAAAAGGCCGACCTGATACGGCACATCCTGGCGAGCGAACGCCTGCGGCCCGGCGAGACACTGATGGTCGGCGATAGGAAGTATGATGTCGCGGGCGCGCGAGCGAACGAGTGCCTGGCCGCGGGCGTGACCTATGGCTACGGCTCCGCGGAAGAGTTACTTGAGGCCGGGGCGGATTTTTTGTGCCACAGCCCGATGGAGGTGGCCGAGCTTTTGCTGGACCCGCAAGACTGACGGGAAGTCGCAACGCTCTTGAATCGGCCCCGGCCAGGGTGTAACCTTGGCTTCAGTTTTTCCGAATTAAAACAAGCTCTTTGCAACCATCCGAACGGAGGAGGAGTATCTAACCATGCCTGAAGTTGGAGAGATGGCCCCGGACTTCGAGTTGAAGAGTCACCTTGAGAAAGACAAGAAGGTGCGGCTCTCGGATTTCCGGGGACAGAAGAACGTCGTACTGGCGTTCTATCCGCTGGCGTGGACGCCTGTCTGAACGGCACAGATGCCGGCCTACGAAGCAGACCTCGAACGCTTCGCAGGCTATGATGCCCAGGTTCTGGGCATTTCCGTTGACAGCGTCCCGTGTAACGCCGCCTGGGCCAAAAGCCTCGGCAACCTTTCTTACGACCTGCTGAGCGACTTTCACCCGAAGGGCGAAGTGGCCCGAGCATATGGCGCGTATCGCGAGGCTGACGGCATCTCCGAGCGCGCGCTTTTCATCGTGGACAAGGAGGGCAAGCTCGCCTACGTAGACATCCACGACATCGGCGACCAGCCGGACAACGAAGACCTCTTCGATGTCCTTCGCAAACTGGAATAGACGGGCGCGCTGTCCGAGCGACCCATTAGACAGAGCGGGCTGGACCCCTCACGCTTCTCAGGAAGCCTCTGAAGGGTTCAGCCCGTAATGCTACAATGACTGAGCCATCATCATAGCGAGTAAGGGGGTTTTAAATCATGGCGCTCTCGCGCAAATGCGTGCCGTTCACGCCGTTTGACCGCACGCTCGACAAAAGCACTATCAGTATCGTCTCGGCCGGGGGCGTGCACCTCAAAGAACAGGAAGCTTTCAACATCGCGGACGAGTTGGGCGATCTGACCTACCGCGTCATCCCGCCCGACGCGGATTCGCAGGACTTGATGGTCACGCACCATCACTACGACCACCGGGATGCGGACGCCGACATCAACGTCGTGTTCCCGCTCGACGTGCTGCGCGACCTGGCGGACGAGGGCTTCATCGGCGGGGTGGCGAAGAAGCACGTCGGATACATGGGCTACACGATGCAGTTGAAGGCGATGTACGAGGGGACCGCGCCGCAGATTGCCAACGAGATTGACAAGGGGTCACGGGCCGACGCGGTCGTCCTGACGGGCGGCTGACCGAGCGTCTGCCACCGCACGGTCGTTGCGGTCCAACGCGAAATAGAGATGCGCGGCATCCCCACAATTCTCATCACGGTCAGCCCCGAAGTCTCGGCGCAGATGCGCCCGCCGCGCGCGCTCTACCCGAAAGGTTTCAAGATCGGCAACAGCCTGGGCCGGCCCGGTATGCGCGAACTCCAACGCCAGGTGCTGCGCGACGCGCTCACGCTCTTGACGGAGAACACGCGCCCCGGCAACTACGTCACGCGCGAATACCCGGACTACGGCGAGCAATACGAACCTCCAAAGGTAAAACAGTAGTCAGTAGTCAGCCTTCTGCTTTTACTGACCACTGACCACTGACTACTGACCACTGACTATGTACAAAACCATCGGCATTGTGACGGGCGGGGGCGACGCGCCCGGATTGAACGCGGTGATTCGCGCGGCGGTGAAGACCGCCACAGGCTGTTACGGGATGCGCGTCATCGGCATAGAGGACAGCTTCGAGGGGTGTCTCGGCGAGACGCGCGCGCGCGAGTTGACGAGTGCAGACGTGCGTGGGCTGCTGCCTCGCGGCGGCACCATCCTGGGGACACGCAACCGCGGCTGTTTCGTCGTGCGCGAGAAGGACGGGAGCGTCACCAAGCCCGAAGAGATTTACCGCGAAGCCATCGCCAACCTTGAACGCCTCGGCATAGAAGCGCTCGTCGTCCTCGGCGGCGAAGGCACGCTCGCCATCGCGGCGGAGTTCGACCGGCTGGGTTTCCCGGTCGTCGGCGTGCCCAAGACCATTGACAACGATTTGGCCGCGACGGAACTGACCTTCGGCTTCCTCACCGCGCTCGACATCGCGACCGAAGCGCTCGACCGGCTGCACACGACCGCAGAGTCGCACGACCGCGTGATGATTCTCGAAGTGATGGGCCGCCACACAGGCTGGATAGCCCTTCAGTCTGGAATCGCGGGCGGGGCGGACGTGATTCTCATCCCCGAAATCCCCTTCAACGTGGAGGCAGTGGCCCAAAAAATTCAGGAGCGCGAGGCGAGCGGCTCGCAGTTCTCAATCGTCGTCGTCGCGGAGGGCGCGCAGGAGGCCGGGGGCACAGTCATTTATCAGGAGCAGGGCGACGCCCAGCGCTCGCCTCGCCTGGGCGGCATCGGCAACCACCTGCGCGAAGAGCTTGAGCGGCTGACCGGCAAAGAGACGCGCTCGGTCGTCCTCGGCCACCTGCAACGCGGCGGCACGCCCAACGCCTTCGACCGTATGCTGGCGACCAACTTCGGGGCGTGCGCGGTCCGCGCCTTAGCAAACGGCGAGCACGGCGTGATGGTCGCGCTCCGCGCGAGCGAGGTCATCACGGTCCCGCTCCTCGAAGCGGTCTCGGCGCTCAAGACAGTCCCGCCCGGCGGCCAACTCGTCCGCACCGCCCGCGACACCGGAATATCTTTTGGAATTAAAAATTGAAAATTAAAAATGCAAAATGGAAGATGAGAAGCAAGCTCTTGTTCTTCCATTTTGCATTTTTAATTTTCAACTTTGCATTTCTAAGCCGCGTGGTGCAGGCGGTCCAGAAACTGTAAGTCGAGCGAGCGCGATTGCTCGGCGTCGTAGACCTGTAGGCACTCGACCAGTTTTTCGACGACCCTCGCGTCGAACTGTATGCCGGCGGCGGCGCGCAGGCGCTCGATGGCGGTCGCCTGCGAGAGCTTGCGGCGGTAGGGGCGGTCGGAGGTCATCGAGTCGTAGGCGTCGGCCACCGTGACGATGCGTGTGTGAAGCGAAATCTCTTCGCCTTTCAGGCCGTCGGGGTAGCCCCCGCCGTTCCACCATTCGTGATGATGTTTGACTATCGAGCGCACGGTCTGCATGTGCGGCACGCCTGAGAGCGCCTGCTCGCCGTAGTGAACGTGCTGGCGCATGACGGCCATCTCGTCCGGCGTCAGGCAGGCCGGCTTGCAGAGGATGCATTCGGGGATGCCTATCTTGCCTATGTCATGGAGGAGGCCGCCGAGTTTGACATCCATCACATCGCGCTCCGACATCTCGAAGCGCACGGCCAGCATCTCCGCGATGTCGGCCGTCATGTTCGAGTGCTCGCCCGTGTAGTTGTCCTTGGCCGCGAGGAGCGAGATCATGGCGCGGACGGTCCCTATGAACGACTGGCGCGCCTCCGTTTCCAGCACGCGATTGCGCTCCTTGATTTGGGCCATAATGAGCACGTTGTCTATGACGTTCAAAAGCTCGTGATGGCCGAAAGGCTTCGAGAGGTAGGCGGCCAGCCCCAGCTCAAGCAACTCGCGCTGCTCGTCGCGGTTGTCGTGCTTGGCCGTCAGCATCACGACGGGCGTGCGCCGCAGGCGCTCGTCCTCGCTCGTGGCGAGCGTGACGAATACTTCTTTCCCGCTGATGCCGGGCATCATATAATCTAGCAGGATGAGATTCGGGTAGAGTTCGCGGGCCAGGCGCAGGCCCTCGTGCCCGTCGGCCGCGCCGGCGAAGCCGTAGCCAGCGCGCTCAAGACTGACGCGCCCCAAACGGCGCAACTCCGGGTCGTCGTCCACGAAGAGGATTAAGCTCCTCTTGCTCAGGTACTGCTCTGACATGACATCCCTCCCCAAAGGGCCAGTTTCGTTATGGGCCAGAGCAAAAAGATGCCGTGGCCGCAGTCGGTGAGGCATCTAACGTGTCGTGAGGGACACAAAAGCTCAGACTAAGAGCGCAAACGTTCTGGGCTACAAGTGGGAACTAGCGGCGCAGCGCCTGTGAAAGCCGCGGGAGAGTGGCGTCGGGTGCAGGAGCAAGAATTCGATTTCTGTCGTCAGACTTTCGTGGTAGTGCCACGAAGATGTTATTACTAAATCGCGCGAATACGATATTTTTATTTGGTTGCAATTTAATTGCGTCGTCAGGCGCGGATTCGGGCCGATGGGCCATTAAAACAGATCGCCGAGAGAGGAAGACTTCGTGACACAAGCCATCAAAGACCGGCTGCAAGCGGAACTGGACGAGTTGGAGACAGAATTGCGTATACATCTCCCGAAGGAGATCAAGCGCGCTCTGGAATTCGGCGACTTGCGCGAGAACGCCGAGTACCGCGCGGCGCTCGACCGGCAGAACGTGGTCAAGGCGCGCATCGTCGAGTTGCGCCAGCGCATCAGCGAAGTCGGCTCGATAGACTTGTCGAAGATTTCGCGCGATAAGGCTGGCTACGGCTCGACACTCGTCCTCTACGACCCGAAGCGCGACGAGGAGTTGACCTATCGCCTGGTGACGCCGGAGGAGAGCGACCCGCAGGCCGGGCTGATCTCGACCATGTCGCCCGTCGGCAAGAGCCTGCTCGGGAAAGAGGAGGGCGACGAGGTGGTGGTCCGCACCCCGGCCGGCGCGCGCCACTTCGAAATCAAGCGGCTGACGACGATCCACGACGAGGTGGAGGAAAAGGGCGAGTCGTAAATCGTGAATCGTGAAAAGCGGTTTTTCGATTTACGATTTACGATTCACCGATTTACGATTTACAATCCTTGACAAGCCGTCTAGCACATCCCTATGATGCGCTGTTTGAATGGGCTCTGTCTTGAGATAGGCAGCGCCTATTCGCCTTTGTTAACAGGAGAAGGACCGAAAAGAAGTGTTTGGGTCGAGCATTGGGCGCGGCGCTCAGCGAATCATTAACGCGATGGTACGCGGGCTGGCGTACGGGCGCATCAACCCGAACCTTCTGACCGTCATCGGCGTCGCCATCAACGTCGGCTGCGGGCTGCTCTTCGGCTTTGGCTACTTCTTCTGGGCGGGGATTATCTTAATCATCGCCAACCTCTTTGACATGCTCGACGGGCAGGTGGCGCGCCTTTCGGGGCGCGTGACGCGTTTCGGGGGCTTCCTGGACTCCTCGCTCGACCGCCTTTCCGACATGGTCGTCTTCGTCGGCCTGATGGTCTTCTACGCGCGCGACACGGAGTTCCATTCGACCCTGAACGTCTTCCTGACGGGCGCGGCCCTGATGGGTTCCGTCATGGTTAGCTACACGAGCGCGCGCGCAGAGAGTTTGATCCCGAAGTGCGACGTGGGGTTCCTGCGCCGGCCCGAACGGGTTGTGCTGCTGATTATCGGCGCGCTGACGACGCATCAGGGATCGCAGAACCCTTTTCTGAACCGTATGCCTGCGGTCCTGTGGGTCCTGGCCGTCGGCTCTTACTGGACTTTCGCGCACCGCATGTACCACACGTGGCGCGAAGTTAATAAAGCTGACGCCGAGCACCTGGACGCGGCAGCCGCTTCCGCCGCCCCCGCATCTAATGCCGGGCCGGAGAGAAGGCCCGAGCCTGACTTCGCGCGCAACGCGGGCGCGACACACTAACGAGAACGTGGGCCGCTACGGAGACTGGTCTTTTCCCCAACGTTTTTTAAGTTACGAGGTACACATCCTTGACAGTTTGCCCCTGCTGCGGTTTCAAGTTTGAAGGCGACTTACAACGCGACGGCTGCGCTGCTTGCGGCGCACGCGCCGTCGGCCCCGCCCTCTCACGCCCCGTCCGCGAATTGCCATCTTACGGCCGCTCCCTCTTCGTAGGCGTGATGGGCGGCGTCATGCTCGCCACGTTTCTCGTCAGCACCCTGGTCGCGCTCTTCGAGCGCGGCTCGGCTTCTTTCGGCTTCTGGTCCATTATGGGCGCGGCCGAGACGGCCGCCTGGCGCTTGAAGTGGGTGGCTATCCCTGCGACCATCTTCGCGCTCTGGACAGGCGTGCTCGTCTGCCGCAGCATACGCCGCAACCCGCACCGCTTCCTCTGGGCTCGGGTCGCGCGCGGCGGCCTCTGGTCCGCCCTCACGGTCGCCGTCCTGATCGCCACGCTCATAGGCATCACCGTCCCCGAGCGCCTGCGCCAGAGAGAGCTACGCCAGGAGGCTTCCATCTACGCGCAGGGCTACACGATTCAGCGCGCGCTCCTTGACTACCGCGCGCGTTATGGGACTCTGCCCGCAGCGCTGGACGAATTGCGCAGGCTGCCGGACGCGGACAACTCAATCGCGACGGCGCTCGTCGGCATTGAATCGAACGCTTACAGCCCCGGCGCGGAATTGGCCGCGCTCCCCAAGAAGAAATCCCGCAGCTTGCGCGGCTCGGCCCTGCGCAACGTGAGCTTGCGCTCGACGGACGACGCGCCCGAGGGCGGGCTCTCGTTCACGCGCTACGAGCTGCGCCTGCCCGGCCCGGACAATAAGCTGGGGACCGAAGACGATTGGGCCATGCGCGACGGCGTCATCACCAAGCCAATCGAGCCGGACAAGCAGCAGGCGGCGAGGCCCAGCGCCCCCTAAAAGTCTTCAGAGAAGAAACGCCCGGCCATGCCCTTCTCGAATCTGTTCCGCAGGAAGAAATCCGACCCGGAAGCGGAGCGGCGCACGCGCCTTCTACAGGGCGGACGCATCACCGAAGGCGTCGTCTTCGACGTGGGATCGGACGACTCCGGCGCGATCCGTCAAATCTACTTTCATTACGAAGTGAGCGGCGTCGAGTATGAGTCGTCTCAACTCCTGAGCGACGCCCAGCGCGGCCGCGAAGTCGAATACGCCCCCGGCGCGCGCGTCACCATCCGCTACGACCCGCAACGACCGGGCAACTCGGTAGTAGTATAAAAGCAGTGATGAGTGATGAGTGATAAGTGATAAGCAACTGCCTTTTCTTATCACTTATCACTCATCACTTATCACTGTAGTTTTTATGTTTAATAAAATCCTGATTGCTAATCGCGGTGAGATTGCCGTGCGGGTTATTCGCGCGTGTCGCGACGTGGGCGTCTCGCCGGTCGCGGTCTTCTCGGACGCGGACGCCGAAGCGCTGCACGTCCGGCTCGCCGACGAGGCTTACGGGATTGGGCCAGCGCCGTCGGTCGAGAGCTACCTCAGAATTGAGCGCGTCGTCGAGGCGGCACTTCGCAGTCGCGCCGAGGCGATTCATCCTGGCTACGGATTCTTAGCCGAGAACGCGTCCTTCGCGCAGGCGGTCACGGACGCGGGCCTCGTCTTCATAGGGCCGAGCGCCGAGGCCATGCGCGTGATGGGTGCGAAGACGAGCGCACGCCGCGCGGCGGTCGCCGCCGGTGTGCCAGTTGTGCCCGGCACGACCGAGCCACTTTCTTCACTGGACGAGGCGCGCGAGACGGCTGCGAGTTTCGGCTACCCGATTATGCTCAAAGCGTCTGCGGGCGGCGGCGGCAAGGGCATGCGGCTCGTCGGCTCTGAAGAAGAGCTGCGCTCAGCCTTCGAGACGGCGCAGGCGGAAGCGGCCGCCGCCTTCGGCAATCCTGAGGTCTATCTCGAAAAAGCCATCGAGCGCCCGCGCCACATCGAAATCCAAATCTTCGCGGACAACCACGGCAACTGCGTGCACCTGGGCGAGCGCGAGTGCTCCATACAGCGACGCCACCAGAAAGTCATAGAAGAATGTCCTTCGCCGATTAACGACCCCGGCCTGCGCGCGGCGATGGGCCAGGCCGCCGTCAGCGCGGCGCGCGCCGTCAACTACAGCGGCGCTGGCACAGTCGAATTCCTCGTCGCGGATGCCACACGCGACTTCTACTTTCTTGAGATGAACACGCGCCTTCAAGTGGAGCACCCGGTCACCGAGTTGGTCACGGGGCTAGACCTCGTGCGCGAGCAGATCACCGTGGCTGCGGGCGAGCCACTTTCGTTCGGCCAGGAGGATGTCGCGTGGCGCGGGCATGCCATAGAATGCCGCGTCTACGCGGAGAACCCCGAGAACGATTTTCTCCCGTCGCCCGGCCGCATCACGCACTTGCGCGTCCCAGCGGGGCCGGGCGTGCGCGACGACGGCGGCGTCGAGGAGGGCGCGGAAGTATCTATTTACTACGACCCCATGATCTCTAAGCTCGCCGCCTGGGGCCGGACGCGCGCGGAGGCGATTGACCGCCTGCGCCGCGCGCTCGACGAATACGCGGTCGGCGGCATCAAGACCACGCTCCCCTTCTTCCGCGAGATCGTGCGTGACCCCGAATTCATCGCCGGCCGCCTCGACACGGGCTTCATCGCGCGCTTCTTCGAGCGCCGCGCGGCAGCCGCGAAGTCTCTTGAGACTGAGGAGGGCGAAGACGACGCGCCCGAGCGCCGCGACATGGCCCTCATCGCTGCCGCGCTCGATTACACGCTGGCACAGAAACAGCCCTCGACCAATCACCAGCCGCGCGAACACGAACAGAGCCAATGGCGTCTCGCAGGCCGCGCGGCACTACACAGGAGAGCATGATTCTCAACCCCTTAGCGCCTCCAGCGCCTCCAGCGTGAAAAAAACAAAACATCTCACGCCAAGACGCAAAGGCGCTAAGGGGTTGAGTCAATCGAAGCAGTTCCTTCGATTTGAAATTTGAGATCTCAAATTTTCTATTTGAACCTGATGAAGTTGACGGCAGAAATCGCAGGCGAGAGACACGAGCTTGAGATAAAGCAGGAAGGCTCGCGCGTCACGGCGGAAATTGACGGGCGCGTTTACGAGTTGGAGGCGCGCACGCCGCAGCCGGGCGTCTACCTTCTGATGGCGGGCGGGCGCGTTTACGAGTGTCGCGTGGAGCACACGGACACGAGACGCGAAGCGGGCGCGGAGGTCACAATCGGACGCCACGCCTACACGGTCACGCTCGCCGACCCGAAACGCCTGCGCGGCGCGCAAACGGCTGGCGGCCACGCCCCCGGCACGTCCGAGATAGTCGCCCCCATGCCCGGCAAAGTCGTGCGCGTGTTGGTCGAGGCTGGCACAGAAGTGGAGGCCGGTGCGGGCGTCGTCGTCGTCGAGGCGATGAAGATGCAGAACGAGATGAAGTCTCCGAAGGCCGGCAAAGTCACGAGCGTCAACGTCCGCGAGGGCGCGACCGTCAACGCCGGCGACGTGCTCGTCGTCATCGAGTAAAGGCAAGCCGCTTTGCGGAAGGCAAAAGTAAAAAGGCACAAGGCAAAAGTTTAGG
>DATFCB010000065.1:0-4953 GCA_035253525.1 Pyrinomonadaceae bacterium
CTGCGGATAATTTGCAACTCTACGAGCAGCCCAAAGCGGAATTGGCACACTACGCCAAGCGGACCGTGGACATACACTATCGCTTCTTCCCGGAGCGCGAGGAGGAGGCGCGGCAGTGGGACGAATTGATGGGGATCGCCAACCGCACGGACTTCGACCTCAAGGCCCACTCGAAAAAGCCAGAGGACGCCGAAGGGAAGCGTCTCAACCCGGACTCGACCGAAGACCTCTCCTACTTCGACGAGGCGACGAAGGAGCGCTTCTACCCTTACGTCATAGAGCCCGCGGCCGGCGTCAACCGCACCGTACTCGCCGTCCTGATGGACGCCTACTCGGAGAGGGTCAACGACAAGAATGAAAAGCGCGTCATCCTGAAACTGCACCCGCAGCTCGCGCCGATTAAAGCGGCGATTCTCCCGCTCGCGAAGAACAAGCCGGAGATCGTCGGGATGGCGAAGGCCGTCAAGCGGAGTTTGCAGCCCGTGATGCGCGCCGTCTACGACGACACGGGCGGCATCGGCAAACTCTACGCGCGGCAGGACGAAATTGGCACACCCTTCTGCATCACGGTTGACCATCAGTCGCTCGAAGACGAGGCGGTCACCGTGCGTGACCGCGACACCTGGGAGCAAGAGCGCGTCCGTGTCGCGGATTTACGCGAGCACCTTGAGCGCCGCCTGCAACCGCCGCCGGCCGAGGTCGGTTAGCCGACCCGGTGCAAAAGACTATGGCCGTCAACAAGAGTCTGTACAAATTCCTGGGAGTTACGGCATTCGTCGTGTGCGCCATGTTCGTCGTCTTCTCGTTCATCCTCTACCGCGCGGGCGGCAACTATCTGGCGGCCGTCGTCATCTCCGCCATCGAAGCCACCGCGGGCGTCTATCTCTTACAGAAGAGCAAAGAATGAGCGACTCGCGTAATAACTCAACCCCTTTGCGTCTTTGCGCCTCCAGCGTGAAATTATCCTCACGCAAAGGCGCAAAGACGCAAAGAAGAGATTGACGCCTGAGTCCGTACTTGAACATATGCCAGTCGTAAAGAAGAGAAACCAGCAGACGGAGTCGCGGCTCCTGCTCGAAGGGGACGACCCCATAGAACTGCCGCCCGCACAGATAGCGGACTCGGCGGTCATCGCGCAGTTCGACAGTTTCAAAGCGCACATCCCGGAGCTGCTCGAAGAGTTGCGCGCGGGCACTGTGGCCGAGCCCGTGGGGGTGATGAACGACGGCTCGACCTTCGCCGTGCACGGCCAGACGCGCACCTTCTGGGTCAAGCTCTGGCACGCGGCCGGCTCCGAATTGACGCGCATCGAGCGCGCGCAGATCATCAGTTGCCTGCCTTCTACGCGCGGCGTACAGGTCATCATCGACGATGGCGATGATGAGTACGACGACGAGGAAGATTTTGAAGACGACGATGTTGAAGACGAAGATGACGACGACGAGTCAGAGACGCGGAATGTCTGAGATGGTCTTCGCCTCCCGCCGCAACCTCCGATGAGTCCTTCCCGCCCGCCCGAAAAAGTTCTGAAGCTGGCGCGGGCCGTGCGCGCCGAAGGTGGGCGCGCGCTGCTCGTCGGCGGCTGCGTGCGCGACTCGCTGATGGGCGGGCTGCCGAAGGACTGGGACGTAGAAGTTTACAACGTGGAGCCTGCGCGCCTGCGCGTGCTCCTCGAAGACTTCGGGCGCGTTGACGCGGTCGGCGAAGCGTTCACGGTCTACAAGGTGGGCGCGGATTTGGATGTCTCTTTGCCGCGACGCGAGCGCAAGACGGGGCGCGGCCACCGCGCTTTCGTCATCGAAGGCGACCCCGCGATGAGCTTTGAAGAGGCCGCGCGGCGACGCGACTTCACCATCAACGCGATTCTCGAAGACCCGCTCACGGGCGAAATCCTTGACCCTTACAATGGGCGCGCGGACCTGGAGAAAAAACTGCTGCGCGCCGTCTCACGCGAGACCTTCGCGGAAGACAGCCTGCGCGTGCTCCGCGCCGCACAGTTCGCCGCCCGCTTCGAGTTCGACATAGAAGAAGAGACCGTCCAACTCTGCCGCTCGATTGACCTCACCGACCTCCCGCGCGAACGCATCTGGGGCGAGATGGAAAAGCTCCTGCTGCGCGCCAATCGTCCTTCAATCGGTTTCCAGTGGCTGCACAAACTCGGTGCGTTCGATCAAATCTTCCCCGAGTTAAAAGCTCTGGTCGGCGTCCCGCAAGAACGCGAATGGCATCCAGAGGGCTCTGTAGATATCCATTCCTGGCTCGTCGTTGATCGCGCTCGCGAACAGATTGACGACTTGCCTTACGCGAAGCAGGTGACTGTCATGTTGGGCGCGCTGTGCCACGATTTCGGGAAGCCTGCGACGACGAAGTTTGAGGAAGGGCGGTGGCGTTCGCGCGGGCACGAGGAGGCGGGCGTCGGGCCGACGGAAAGTTTCCTTGAGAGATTGAACATACATACGCTCGACGGTTACGACGTGCGCTCTCAGGTCGTGGCGCTCGTGCGCGACCATTTGAAGCCGGGCGAGTTTTACAAGAAGCGCGACGAGGTGGGCGACGGCGCGTTCAGAAGATTGGCGCGCCGTTGCGAGCTGGAATTGCTCTACCGCGTGGCGCGTGCCGATTCCCTCGGGCGCAACGCCGACTGGGTTCCGCGCGACCAGTGGTTCACGGCCGAGGCCCAGGAATGGTTCATCGAACGCGCGCGCGCGTTGGCGGTTGACGAGCGCCCGCCCGCGCCGATCCTGATGGGCCGTCACCTGCTCGAAATGGGCCAACGCCCCGGCCCGCGCATAGGCGAGATCACGCGCGCCGTTTACGAGATGCAACTCGACGGGCGCGTGACGACGCTCGAAGAAGCGCAAGCTGAGGCGCGCAGGTTGATAGAAAGCGGACTATGAAAGAAGAGAAAATCAGGACCACGAAGACACACGCGCACGACACGAAGTAGGCTTGATTTCTTACTTCGTGTCGTGCGCGTGTGTCTTCGTGGTTCGTTCTTTCCCCTCATGAATTTGGCTCGCGCAAACGAACCTCTTGTCTACGTCTGACGCGTGAGAGTAAGATTACTCAGCCAACTTGCCCTGCATAATCTCTTGCGGCCGTCCCGAAAGTCTTTACAATGGAGCCAGCTACGCCCAGATAATTCCAAAAGGCCGTGATGAGCGAATCAACCACCCAGTTTTACGCCTTCGGCCCCTTCCTCATTGACGTTGCGCGACGGCGGCTCTCGCGCGACGGCGAGCCCGTGCCGCTCAAGTCCAAAGTGTTCGAGCTGCTGCTCGTGATGGTCGAAGGGCGCGGGCGATTGCTGGAAAAAGAAGAGTTGCTGAAAGCTGTCTGGCCGGGCCAATTCGTCGAAGAGGCGAATTTGTCTGTCAGCGTCTCGGCGCTCAGAAGGGCGCTCGGGGAGAAGGCCGGCGAGCATCTTTACATCGTCACCATCCCAGGGCGCGGCTACCGCTTCGTCGCGGACGTGCGCGAGCCCGCAGACGAGGACGCGGGCGCGGCGACGACCGAAGCCGAGCCGCCCGCGTCCCGCGTCGAATCTGGGCCAGAAGCCTGGCAGGAAGATTCCTCGCCGTGGCCGGAAGGCGCGGAGGAACCGTCAGCGGCCGCCGCAACGCCGCCGAAGCCGCGCGCGCAGACGCCCACGAACCTGCCGGCGCAGCTTACGCCCTTCATCGGCCGCAAGTCGGAAGCGGCGGCCGTCGAAAAGATGCTGCGGCGCGAGGACGTGCGGCTGTTGACGTTGACGGGGCCGGGCGGCACGGGCAAGACGCGGCTGGCGCTGCACGTCGCCACTAATCTGCTCGGGGCGTTCAGTGACGGCGTCTTCTTCGTCGCGCTCGAACCAATCAAAGACCCCGCGCTCGTCGTCTCTCAAATCGCACAGGTGCTCGGCGTCAAGGAGGCTGCGGGCACGACGCTCGACGAGAATCTGAAGAAGCACCTGCGGGACAAGCGCATGCTGATCGTCCTGGACAACTTCGAGCAGGTGACTGCGGCCGCGCCTCAAATCGCGGAGCTGATGGCGGCCGCGCCGCGCCTGGTGGTCCTGGTGACGACGCGTGAAGTCCTGCGCCTGAGCGCGGAGCACGAGTTTCAGGTTCCGCCGCTCCTGCTCCCGAACCTGACTTCGCTTCCGCCCGTGCCGGACCTGATGCGCTACGAAGCGGTCGCGCTCTTCACGGAGCGCGCGACCGCCGCCAAGTTCGACTTCGCCCTGACGGAAGTGAACGCCCAGGCGGTCGCGGAGATTTGCACGCAGCTTGACGGCCTGCCGCTCGCCATAGAGTTGGCCGCCGCGCGCATCAAGCTCTTGCCGCCGCAGGCCATGCTGATGCGGCTCGAAAGCCCTTTCAAGCTGCTGACGGGCGGCGCGCGCGACGCGCCCGCACGCCAGCGTACGATGCGCGAAGCAATCGCCTGGAGCTACGAGTTGCTGGACGAGCCCGAGAAATCTCTCTTCCGCAGGCTCGCGGTGTTCCTCGGCGGAGCGACCCTGGACGCCGCCGCGCGCGTCTGCGACGCAGAGGGCGATTTGGGCATAGGGATAGAGGACGGCGTGGAGTCGCTCGTGGACAAAAGTTTGCTCCGGCAGGTGGAGCAGGGCGGGGTCGAGCCGCGCTTCGCGATGCTTGAGACCATCAGGGAGTACGGGCTCGAACTCCTCAAGGCGAGCGGCGAGCGCGAGCGTATGCGGCAGCTCCACGCGAGTTATTTTCTGGACCTGGCGGAGCGCGCGAACCCGGAGCTGGCGGGCGCGCGCCAGAAACAGTGGCTCGAACAACTCGAACAGGAGCACGACAATTTGCGCGCGGCGCTCAGGCGCTCGCTTGAGTTCAATCAGACACAGACTTCCTTGCGCCTGGCGGGTGCGCTCTGGTGGTTCTGGTACTTGCACGGCCACTATCGAGAAGGGCGCGAGTGGCTGGACAAGGTTCTGGCCGCGAG
>DATFCB010000066.1:0-5929 GCA_035253525.1 Pyrinomonadaceae bacterium
ACTGATGAGACACGCCCCCGCGGAAAGTTTGTTGCGAACGGCAGGCTTGGTGCTTGCGCTTCTTCTTCTCGCCGGCTCGGACGCGTCGGCGCAGCAGGGCTGGGCGGCCGTCGGCAGCAGCCCCGGCGCGAACGATTTGAACACCGTCTATTTCGCAGACCAGAAACGCGGGTGGGTGGCCGGCGACGGCGGCTTCGTCAGCCGCACCGTTGACGGCGGCGCGACCTGGACGCGGCAGAACATAGAGACGAAGGACGCCGTCAACGACATCTACTTTCGCAACAAGGAGGACGGTTACCTGCTCGCCGGCAACAGCATTTTTCAGTCGGAGGACGGCGGGCAGACCTGGCGCGAAATCCGCCGCTACTTCGCGACCGACTTCGGCGGCGCGACCCCGGAGCTTTACAGCGTCCGCTTCTCCGGCAAGAAGCGCGGCTGGGTCGTCGGCTCCGTCAGCAACGACGACGGCGTGGTCGTTGACAGTCTCGTCATCTACACCAACGACGCAGGGCGTTCCTGGCAACGCCTGCGCGTCCCGACCAAGCAGGAGTTGATTCACCTCGACTTCGCAGACGAGAAGCGCGGCTGGATCGTCGGCGTCGGTGGCACAATTCTTCACACGGCGGACGGCGGCGAGAGCTGGACCGAGCAGGCGTCGAACACGAAGGCGACGCTCTATCATGTTGACTTCCGCAACGAGCGTGTGGGCTGGGCCGTCGGCGAGCGCGCGACCATCCTGCGCACAGGTGACGGCGGCCTCACCTGGACGGCCATCGAAGCCCCCGTGCGCGCCACGTTTCTGAGCGTGGAGTTCCCGGACGAGCTGAGTGGCTGGCTCGTCGGGCGCGGCGGCGTCATCCTGCGTTCCGACGATGGCGGACGCACCTGGATTCAGCAGGAAACCCGCACGAAGAACCATCTCTTCGCGCTCTTCATGGACAAGAAAAAGGGCTGGGCCGTGGGCGGCGGCGGGATTATCTTGCAGTATGATCGGTGATTGAGCGGTGTCTAAGCGCGCGGGCAACCGAAGGTACTGGGCCAAACATCTCAGGGTTTGGCAAGGTTACCCTGAAGAGAGCCGCGAAGGGAAAAGCGGCTGGGTAGCATTCGATTCCTCCTGTGTTTCCGCCCGGCGTGAAAAAGCCTCGCGCCGGGCGGCTTTTTTATTCCTGCCCCGGCTTTTCGATGATCATCCCGCGCAACTCCGCGCGCAGGCGCTCTATTTCGGCCAGCTTCTGCTGCACGCGGTCGAACAGGGCCGTCTGCGTCTTGATGCCCTCGTCAATCAGATAGGCCGCCGCCTCCGCGCGGTTGCGGAAGACTCCGGCCTGCACGAGTTGTTCCAGTTTTTCCTGCGCGTCGTGCGAGACTTTGACGGCGACCACGTAATCGTCCTTGGCTGAAATGGCGCGCTCAATCGTGCGGCTGATGTCGCGGCCGATGGCGCTCAGGGATTCAGGGATGCGCGAGGCGATTTCGCGCACGGAAGAAGTGGAACGCCCTCGCTGGTGCTGCTCTTCGGGATCGTCCTCCGGGATCATTAAGTCATCAATCGGTTCTAGGTTTTCAGAATCAGGTCTGTCGCCTGTAGGAACTCCACCCATCTTTCTTATGCTCCTTTGAAGCTCACTTACGCGCCAGCGGCCGCTAAAGTTTCGGCAGTGACCGCGCAGGCCCGTGTGTTGCGTGTGTGCGTTGCTAAACTGGCTTGCATTCTAGGGAGGGGCGCAAGCGGCCGTCAAGGACTCGGCGGGAAGACGATTGCTTGCGCCGTCCAGAATCCGGGCAAATCTCTTTTGCCGTGTTTTCTCGTACCTCAAATGTTCTCTTTCCTCGCGACGACAGTGAAACCCCGGAGAATCCAGCTATGCCCAACGGTAAACTCGAAATCACCGAGCGCGAGCTTGAAGGCGCGGTCGCCCTTGACGTGAGCGGCGAATTGACGGTCGCGGGCGGCCACGAGATTTTGCTGAAGCATGTGCACCAACAGCTTGAGGCGGGCCGCCGTCAAATAGTCGTCAATCTCGCGCAGTGCAGACGCGCAGACAGCGCGGGCCTGGGCGAATTGGTGACCTCTCTTGTGACCGCGACCCGACACGACGCCACGTTGCGCTTAGCCGCCGTCCCGCAGCCCATCCGCGGCCTCATGAAAATGACGAACCTGCTCAAAGCCTTCGAGGTCTTCGAGACCGACGAAGAAGCGATTAAAGGGATGAGGGATGAGGGATGAATGAAAGCCCGTTGAATCAATGATTCGGTGAGCGGTTCACTCAAACCTTTTCATCCCTCATCCCTCATCCCTCATCCCTTCGTTCTGCCTTGCGATGGCGTAGAGGATGGTCTTGACCTGGAAGGGGGTCAGGTCCGGGTAGGCTTCGAGGATGAGGGCGATGATGCCTACGACGTGCGGGCAGGCGAAGCTGTTGCCGGTCAGTTGGCGGTAGCCGCCGCCCGGCCACGCGGTTCGGACCTGCACGCCGGGAGCGACTATCTCTATCACCTCGCCGTAGCGGTAGCCGAAGTCGAAGGGGTTCTGGCGCTCGTCCTTGACGACGGAGACGAGCGAGGAGGAGAAGATGGAAGGGAAGCTCGGCTGCGGCAGATTGTTGGCTGCGGCGACGACGATTGAGCCCGCGTGGTACGCCCTGTCCAAAAGGTCGTGCAGCGGCCCGTGGTACTGCGGCTTGGTCGTCCCCAGAGAGAGATTGATGACCTGCATGCGCTGGCGGATGGCGTAATCCAGGCCCGCCAGAAACATCTCGCCCGAGCCGGAGGCGTTTGCGCCCAGGACCTTGATGCTGTAAAGCTCCGCGTCGGGCGCGACCGACGTGATGATGCCCGCGCAGGCCGTGCCGTGCCCCGCAGCGTCGCCTGACACGGATGGCCGGAACGTGACGCGGCCGCCCTCGACCGCCGCTTCCACGGAAGCCCTGACCTTGCCCTTGAGCGCTGGGTGCGCCGTGTCAATCCCGCTGTCCACGACGCCGACGCGCACGCCGCGCCCCGTGCGCCCCTGCCAGACGGCGTCGGGCGTAATCGGCTCCCACAGATTCAGTAGCTCGCCGTTCAGGTTTTGTCTGAGTCTGGACTGTGCCATTCGGCATCAACCGTGGGTTCGGGAATTTTCAGGGCGCGCTATTGTACGACGCGCCGAGCCCCTTTCGCACGAAGAAAATCCCGCCCTGCCCCGGCCCGCTTTTGGGCCACGCCGGAAAAGAGGCCGCCCGCCCGTGCGCGCGCAACCTTGCCCGCGCCACGCGCATCCGTGTACTATGCAAAAAGCCGAACACGCTCGGCCGGTCGCACGTATGACATTGGCGCGCAGTTCCTTTTGAGCGCCCAAACTGCCGGATTTCAAACACGAGGCTTTAGCAGTGAAGAACAGATTTTCTCTCGCCCTGGTCGCGTTACTAATCATCGCCTTAACAGTGCCGGTCTTCGTCTCCGCTCAGCAGCAGCGTCAGTCGCAGACGGGAGAGCCTTCAACGACCACACGGCCCACAGGCCCCGTCACCCGCCGCGGGATGCGCGCGCCGCGCGTGATGGGCGAGGCCGCCTCCGGCGTGGAGCAGGACTTCTCCGAAGCCCTGACCATCATCCAGGAGAACTACATAGACGGCAACAAGCTCGAATACAACACCGTCTTCAAGTCCTCGATCATCGGGATGCTCCGCTCGCTCGACCCGCACTCGAACTACTACGACCGCGAAGAGTTCGACGAGTTGAAGACGGACCAGCGCTCGGAGTATTACGGCATCGGCGCTTCGATTCAGAACCAGACCGTCGGCGACAAGACCGACACCTACATCATGGCGACGTTCGACCGCTCGCCTGCGGCCCGCGCCGGCCTTCGCTACGGCGACAAGATTCTGGCCGTGGACGGCGAGAGCATGGCCGGGAAGTTCTCTTCCGAGGTCCGCGACAAGATTCGCGGCCCGCGCGGCTCCGTCGTCAAGATTACGGTCGAGCGTGCCTCGAACCTCAAGCCGGAGACGGTAGAGATTACGCGCGACGCCGTCCCGCAGCCCTCCATCCCGGACGCTTACATGATGCGGCCGGGCGTCGGCTACATCGGCATGACACAAGGGTTCAACTACACGACGGCCGACGAGCTACAGGCTGCGCTCGACGACCTGCACGCACAGGGGATGCAGTCGCTCGTGCTCGATTTGAGAAATAACCCCGGCGGGTTCCTCGATCAGGCGATTCGCGTCTCCGAGAAATTCTTGCAGCGCGGCCAGACCATCCTGACGCAGAAGGGCCGCAACGGGCTCGGCGACAAGTCTTACGAGTCGAGCAACCGCACGCCGGACCCGGTCCCGCTCGTGATTCTCGTCAACGGTAACACGGCCTCGGCCTCCGAGATCGTCGCCGGTGCGATGCAGGACCACGACCGCGCGCTCATCGTCGGCCAGACCAGCTTCGGCAAGGGGCTCGTCCAGGGCATCTTCCCGATGGAGTACGGCACGGGGCTGACGTTGACGACCGCGAAGTACTACACGCCGTCGGGACGCCTGATTCAGCGCGACTACTCGAACGGCGGCTTCTACGACTACTACACGCGCGGCGGCACGCTGGCAAACGAGCAGCCGGAGAACGAGCAGGCGAAGCCCGCCGGCCCCGCGAGCAAGACGGACACGGGGCGCGAGGTTTACGGCGGCGGCGGCATCTCGCCGGACGAGTCCATCAAGGCGCGGGCCATACAGCCGGCCCAGGCCCGCATGCGCAACCCGATCTTCGCCTTCACGCGCGAGCTGGTCAACGGCCGCATCACGGGCTTTGACAATTTCAAGGTGCAGCGCGGAATTGATTTCGAGAAGCGGCTCGAAGCCAGCGACTACAAGATCACCGAAGACCTCTTCAAGGCTTTCAAGGAGTTCGTCACGAAAGACCCATCCTGGAAGATGACGGCGCAGCAGCTCGACCGCAACCGTCAGTTCATAGAGTTGGAGCTTCGCTACAACATCGTCACGGCGGCCTACGGCCGTGTGACGGCCGACCAGGTTCTCGTCACCGACGACCCGCAGGTCGCCAAGGCCATTGACGTGATGCCCAGAGCGCGCGAGTTAGCGATGGCCGCGATGAGCCGCAAGGGCCAGAATTAAAGGAAGACAAAAAAGCCGTAAATCGTAAATCGTGAATCGTCAATCGGAGAACGCTTAAACGCGCTTTCGATTGACGATTCACGATTTACGGCTTTTTCATTCCCCCGTCTGGCTGTGGGGCGCGTCAACGGGTTTGGATTCGGGCGAGCCTTTCTGTCGGAGCCAGATGGAGAGGACGACCATCGCGAAGATTGCAAGGAACTCGCTCTGCCAGTTCTGAAAAGACTCGAACCAGAAGCGCGACGTGCCCATGTACTGCCAGGCGGAAACCAACTCGCCGCCGTGTCGCGCCTGCTCCTCGTTGTAGACCCGCGCGCCGCCGAGCGCGTGCAGGAAGAACGAGAACAGGAAGAGCAGCAAAAATGCCAGGGTGAGAGAGTTTTCGTAAAGCCTCAGCACGAGGCCGCCTTTCCTGACCGGCCAGGGCGCGTCCTTTTTGTTTTTTGACTTGCGCGGGTCGCGGTCAACGGGTTCTTTCTCGTCCAGCTTTTTCGACTCCGCCGAACCCTTCTGGAAGAGGAAGACGGTCAGCAACACGTACCAGCCCATCTGGAAAAATTCCGACTCCCAGTTCTCCATCGTGGCCTCAAGAAAGTGTCCGCTCCCCAGATATGCGCCGTAGTTGATCGGAGCCTGCCCGTGCTCCTGCCGGTCGCTGTTGTATTCGTGAAGTCCCGTGATGCTCTGGCCGACGAGCATGGTTAGGAAGAAGCACACGAACAAGACAATCGAAAGGCCATTCTCGCGAAGTATGCGTCGCATCTGATCTCCTCTTCGGGGGAAATTCGTTGCGGGTTTATCGCCTAAAACGCCGCGCGTGGGTG
>DATFCB010000067.1:0-2391 GCA_035253525.1 Pyrinomonadaceae bacterium
GGCCTGCGGGTCGTCCGCGTCTGGGCCTTCGGCGAGGGCGGCGAGGACGGCATCGGGGCCGTCGGGCGCGACAAGGACGACTGGCCGCGCAAGCACCGCCTGCGCCCGGAGCCTGGCCGCTGGAACGAGGAAGAACTGGCACACCTGGACCGCGTCATCGCCGAGGCCGGGCGCAACAATCTGCGCGTCCAACTCTGCCTGACCAACTGGTGGCGCGACACGGGCGGCGTCACGCAGTATCTCTACTGGGCCGGAATCACGGACGCGGCCGACGAGCGCCACCCCTTCGGCATCAACGTCGAGCGCGCGATCCTCTTCTACACGAACGAGACAACGCGCAGACTCTACCGCGAGCACGTCGAGAAGATCGTCACGCGCCGCAACACGGTGACGGGCGTCCTCTACCGCGACGACCCGACCATCTTCGGCTGGGAGTTGATGAACGAGGCGCAGGCTCCGACGGGTCGCTGGGCCGAGCGCCGCGCGTGGGTCGCGGAGATGAGCGCGTTCATCAAGTCGCTCGACCCGGACCACCTGATTGCGCCGGGCACCTGGGGCTACCGCTCGTCCTGGGAGCGGCGCGAGTGGCTCGAAGAACACCGCCTCCCGACCGTTGACTACTGCGACGTGCACAACTACCCGCGCGACGACCTGGACAGCTACGTGGATTCGCCCATCGCGCTTCAAGAGTTCATAGACAACCGCGCGGCTGCGGCCCTTTCAATCGGGAAGCCGCTCGTCATCGGCGAGTTCGGGATGGGGCCGGAGGGCTACAAGAATTTTTCCGAGGCCGAGTGGTATCGCGCGCTCTTCGACAGCTCTGTGCGGGCGGGCGCGGGCGGCGCGATGTTCTGGATCATCACGCCCGACCCGCACCGCGGCTACGGGATAACTTACACGACGCCGCGCGACGAAGCCGTCCGCGAGGAGATTCGCCGCGGCTCCGCGCTCTTCGCCGCGCACGAGGCGGACGAGCCGCGCCCGGACCTGCTAGACCCTTCGCGCCACCTCATCCCGCGACAGTTCGCCTTCGCGCGCGACGCGGGCGACCCCGCGACACGCCCCGAAGTGGTCATGACGGAGAAAGCGACCGACCCAATTCTCTACCGTTTTGTGCCAGAAATGGCCGTGAGCGGGCGCTTCGAGAAACTGGGCGGGGGGCAGGGCTACATCTGGGGGAGCGGCGCGGGCTATGTCGAGTACGTCGTGCCGGCGCGCGAGCGTGGGCGCTACGTGAAGACAATCACCGTGCGCGCGCACCTTCAGCCCGTGCTGCCGGTGGATGCGCACCCGCCCGTCACGGCCTCGCGCGTCACGCTCCTGATTAACGGCCTGGACTGCGGCTCGCGCCTCATCCCGGTGGAAGACGCCAAGCGCGCGCACGTCGAGGAGTGGGTCGTTGATTCCTACCGCGTGAGGTTTCTGGCCGGGCGCGGCCTCCCGCTCTCAATCCGCTTCGCCGTCCTCCCCGAAGCAGACGCCCCCCTCGGCCTCAACATCTCCAACTATGCCGAAAGCCACAACCGGCCCAACGAGAAACCCATCGAGGTAGTGATAAGTGATAAGTGATGAGTGATGAGTAAAAGAAAGAAAGTTTTTCTTATCACTTATCACTTATCACTTATCACTTATCACCGCTCTTGCGGCTTCCTGCGCGTAGTACGTGACGATGATGTCTGCGCCGGCGCGTTTGATGCAGGTCAGGGTTTCGAGCATGACGCGGCGCTCGTCTATCCAGCCGTGCTGGGCCGCGGCTTTGATCATCGCGTACTCGCCGGAGACATGGTAGGCGGCCGCGGGCAGGTCGAAGCGGTCGTGGACTTGTTTGAGGATGTCGAGGTAGGCGGTTGCGGGCTTGACCATCAGTATGTCCGCGCCCTCCGTGTAGTCCAGCTCGGCCTCGCGCATCGCTTCGCGCGCGTTGCCCGCGTCCATCTGGTAGGCGCGGCGGTCGCCGAAGGCTGGCGCGCTGTCGGCCGCCTCGCGAAATGGCCCATAAAAAGCCGAGGCGTACTTGACGGCGTAAGACATGATGGCGGTGGTTTCCAGGCCCGCGCCGTCGAGGGCTTCGCGAATCGCGCCGACTTGGCCGTCCATCATAGCCGAGGGCGCGACGATGTCCGCGCCCGCCTCGGCCTGGCTGACGGCCGTGCGCGCCAGGAGTTCCAACGACTCGACGTTTAAGACTTCGCCACGGCGCACGACGCCGCAGTGGCCGTGCGAGGTGTACTCGCACAGGCAGGTGTCCGCGATGACGATCATTTCGGGGACGGCCTTGCGCACGGCGCGCGTGGCCTGCTGGACGATGCCTTTGTCCGCATATGCGCCCGACGCCGTCTCGTCCTTCGTCTCAGGCAGACCGAAAAGAATCACGCCGCGCACGCCCGACTC
>DATFCB010000068.1:0-2205 GCA_035253525.1 Pyrinomonadaceae bacterium
TCACGAGGCGCGGGAGTTCGGGCTGGCGCAGGTACACGTCGAAGAACCAGCCGAGCTTCATCCCCGAAGCCTCCTCGGCGATGTGGCGGAAGTCGTCCGTCGTGGCGAAGTGAAACTGCTTGCCGTCCTTAACTTTCTCCAGCTTCGGGTCCGGGTAGGCCATGCGCCTGAGCGCCTTGAAGAAAGCTTCGTCGCCGATGAGATAACGCAGCGTGTGCAGGATGAGCGCGCCCTTGCCGTAGATGTCGCCGTCGCTGCTGAGGTAGTCGGGGGCGGCCAGGTAGACCTGCGTCGTCGTCCGCGACTCGCGCGGCGCGACCGGCTGCTTGTTGCGGAGGTGCGAACGCATCCCCGCGATGTATTGCCTGTAGCCGTCCTCGCCCTTGAGCGCACCCGCGTAGAGCGCATCCATGTAGGACTGAAAGCCCTCGTGTATCCAGAAGTCGCGCCAGTCCGAGGCGGTCACCAGATTGGCCCACCAGTCGTGACCCAGCTCGTGAAAGAGCAGGCCGTCGAAGCCGTAGGGGTTGTTCGTGAACTTCGCGCCGTAGGCCGTGACGGTCGAATGCTCCATGCCGAGGTGGGGCGTCTGTGCCACGCCGATCTTGTCGGCGCGGAACGGGTACGGCCCCAGGTATTTTTCGAAGAAGGCCAGGTGCTCGCCGATCTGAGGGAAGAGTTTCTGGCCCTTTTCGTAATCCTCCGGCAAGACCCAGAACGTGACGGGGATGGTTTCGCCCGTCATGCTTTTGAATTGGCCCTCGATGGTGCGATAGGGCGCGATGTTGAGCGCGACGCTGTAGTTGTTCATCGGCGTCGTCATGTGCCAGTTGAAAGTCTGCGTGCCGTCCCCATTCTTCTTGACGCTTTCGAGCCGCCCGTTCGCGGCGCAGACCAAAGGCTCCGGCACCGTGATGTGGAGCGCCATCGAGTCCGCCTCGTCCGAGGGGTGATCCTTGCAGGGCCACCAGAGGTCCGCGCCGTCGTTCTGGCAGGCGGTCGCAATCCAGGGCTCGCCCGCAGCGGTCTTGGCCCAGATGAAACCGCCGACCCACGGCGGGCGCGGCGCGACGCGCGGCTTGCCGCCGTAGCTGACCGCGACCTTGACCGTCTCCCCCGGCTGTTTGGTCAGCGGGAAACTGATCCAGATTTTCCCGCCGCGCCGCTCGAACTCAAGCGGCGAACGATTGCCCGCACCGTCTACCCAGTTAACCGCCTCGACCGCGAGCGGCGTGTCCAAATCGAGCACGAACCACTCCGTCGGCTGCACGATGAGCGCCGTCGCCGTCAGCGTCCCCTTGATGGACTGCTCCACGGGGTTGACCGCGAGCGCCAGGTCGTAAGTCTTCACGTCGTAGGCGGCCTGCTCCGGCATCAGCGGCCCGCCCGAATCCGTCGGCCGCGCGCCCAACTCACGCTGCGCAGTCGCACCTGAATTGGCACACAGCAGCAGCACGACACAGCCTATTAAGACTAGACAACTTCTCAGAAGCTTTTCATTCATCCCTCATCCCTCCGCCCTCATCCCTTCAAGGTCGCGTTTCCCATCCGTTCGCGTTATAGTACAACTCGGCCGAAGAAAGAAAGTCGTCCTCGCCGGAAGGCCGGGCGCGGGGGAGAAGATTTGAGGATAGGGATAGAGAATTTCGGCGGGCGCGTGGCGAGCGTCTGGGAGGGTTTGCGCTCGACGACGCGCAGCCTGGTCGAGCGCGCTTTGCAGTCTTCGGGTGCGGCGGCGACGCAGCCCGCGCGCGGTGAGGGCCGGCCTTACGACGCGCGCGCCGACTGGGAGTTGAGTTGCCTGCTGGCCGCGCTCGACGAACGCTCGGCTGAGGAGGGCGCTTCCCTGAGCGCCGAGCAGGCGCGGGAACTGTTCCGCATGGCCGACACGACGGCGCTCGTGCTACAGGGTCAGACTCAATCGGCGGAAGTCTTCGCGCAACTGGTCGCGCGCGCGCACCGCCTTCACGACTACGCGCGCATTGATCAACTGGCCGACACGCTCTCCGCGCGCTTCGCGCCGAGCGAGATCTGTGAGCTGGCCCGCTCAAACGACGCGGTCGTGCGCGCGCTGGCACAGGAGGCATTGGCGCAGGCCCCGACCGGCCTGCTCGTAGGTCTGCTGGCAGACCCCGTGGACTCGGAAATCGCGCGCGACGCGCTCGAACGCCAGGCCGCCGAATACGGCTCCGAGGACGCGCGACG
>DATFCB010000069.1:0-5968 GCA_035253525.1 Pyrinomonadaceae bacterium
TTATCTGAAAGCATCTCCTCTGAATGTGTGCTGATAATTACTTGTCTCCTAACTTTACGCTGTCTGTTGATTCTTTCAATCATCTGCGGTAAGTGACGTACAACTTCGGAATGTAAAGATAACTCCGGTTCTTCCATTAACAGGGGGCCATCACCCTCAAAGAGCGACCATAACAAGCCGAAGAGTCGAAGTGTCCCGTCGGAAAATTGTGCTTCACTCTGTTTGCCTGCATGTGGCCGCCAATGCTCGAATAAAACTACTAAATGTGGAACACCAAAATTATCGCGCGCTATCATTAATTCTTTAAGCTGGGGGACCGCCAGTATTAATGCTGACTGAATCTTTTTGAGGCGCGAGTCTCTAGACTTAGTATTTGTATTCTCGACTCTCTTCAATAAGTCGCGGCCAAAAGGATCGTTCTCAATCTGTCCTGGCGAGAATCCTAGGGGATCGCGGACAACCTGAGGTATTAGATACTGATAGCTGACGCTTTGTAAGAATGCTACGACAGGACGAAAATCTTTATTGGCTGTAATTTGTTCCAGCGCGGTCTGTGTAAGTCTTTCCTTATCCGTTTGGTCGTCCACGTCAGGACGATTGAGCTTAACCTTACCTTTATATTCAACACGCTCCTCTTGAACTAAAGGTCTTCGCAAATTGTCCTGATTGAACTTCAAACGGTACAGCCAAACCCCATTGCTACTACCCTCCTCCTGAATCTCGACTTCGATGAGAATATCGGAATACCTACGCGCGGCCAAACAACGGATAGCTGACACGCCGCCACGTTCTTCGACCGCTTGACGCAGACCACCGCCTCTGGAAAGACAAAGGTCGCGCAGAAATCGAAAAATATCGAGGAAATTAGACTTCCCAGAAGCATTTGGCCCAATTAAAAATAAACGTCGGGCAATTTGCACATCCCCTTTAGGGAAGTTCTTCCAATTCTCAATGCGTAGCCTCCGAATATACATGCCGAAATCTCCAAATACTTGTCTTTAAATAAGCCGCAGTACGCCTGCGTAACAAGAGATTAGTTCTTCATAAATCCGTTGTGTATAATGCCCCGAAATTAGCTTAGGAGCAATAATTATACCCAACTACTGTAAATGAAGTAGCCGTAATCAATGCCTAAACGCACAGACCTACGCAAAATTCTCATCATTGGTTCAGGCCCGATTGTCATCGGTCAGGCATGCGAGTTCGACTATTCGGGGACGCAGGCGTGCCGCGCCTTGAAGCAGGAAGGCTACGAGATCGTCCTCGTGAACTCCAACCCGGCGACGATCATGACCGACCCGGAGACAGCAAACAAGACTTACATCGAGCCGCTCAACGTCGAGGCGGTCACGGCCATCATCAAGCGCGAGCGGCCCGACGCTTTACTGCCGACCGTCGGCGGTCAGACCGCGCTCAACTTAGCCATCGCTCTCGCGGACGCTGGCGTGCTCGAAGAGTACAAGGTCGAGATGATAGGGGCCAAGCGCGAGGCGATTAAGGTCGCGGAGGACCGCGAGCTGTTCAAGAAGGCGATGGAGGAGGCGGGGCTGCCCATGCCGCGCGGCGGCTTCGCGCACTCCTGGGCCGAAGCCGAGCAGATTGTCGAAGAGACTGGATACCCCGCCATCATCCGGCCCAGTTTCACGCTCGGCGGGACGGGCGGCGGCACGGCCTTCAACCCGGAAGAGTTCGAGGAGATAGTGCGCGGCGGGCTTGCCGCTTCGCCCGTCAATCAGGTTCTTATCGAAGAATCCATTCTCGGCTGGAAAGAGTTCGAACTCGAAGTGATGCGCGACCTCAAGGACAACGTCGTCATCATCTGCTCGATTGAGAACTTCGACCCGATGGGCGTGCACACGGGCGACTCGATTACGGTTGCGCCCGCGCAGACGCTTTCCGACGTGGAGTATCAGCGCTTACGCGACATGGCTATCACAGTCATACGCAAGGTCGGCGTCGAGACTGGCGGCTCGAACATACAGTTCGCGGTCAACCCGGCGGACGGCGAGGTTCGCATCATCGAGATGAACCCGAGGGTTTCGCGCTCGTCCGCGCTCGCGTCGAAGGCGACGGGTTTCCCGATTGCGAAGATCGCGGCGAAACTCGCCGTCGGCTACACGCTCGACGAGATTCCGAACGACATCACGAAGAAGACGCCCGCCAGCTTCGAGCCGACGATTGACTACGTCGTGGCGAAGATTCCCAAGTGGAACTTCGAGAAGTTCCGCGAGGCTGAAGATGTTTTGGGAACGCAGATGAAGAGTGTCGGAGAGGTGATGGCTATCGGCCGCACGTTCAAGGAAGCGCTCTTCAAGGGCTTGCGCTCTCTGGAGGCCGTCAAGCCTTTGCGCCTGCGCGGCGTCTCCGACGACGAGTTGCAGCGCAAACTCGCCCGGCCCAATTCTCAAAGGTTCTCTTACATCACCTACGCCTTGCAGCACGGCTGGACGATTCCCGAAATCTATCGCCTCTCGCGCATAGACCCCTGGTTCCTCGAACAATTGCAGGACGTGATGCGCATCCAGGACCGCATCGAAGACCGCCGCCTCGAAGACGTGCCGGCCGAAGTCATCCGCGCCGCGAAAGAGGCCGCGCTCTCGGATCGCCGCATCGCCTACCTGACCGAGAGCAGCGAAGATGAAGCGCGTGCTTATCGAAAACAACTCGGCATCGTACCCGTTTACAAGCGCGTGGACACCTGCGGCGCGGAGTTCGAGTCCTTCACGCCGTACCTTTACTCGACCTACGAGGAAGAGGACGAGGCGGAGCCGACGGACCGCCGCAAGATCATGATTCTGGGCTCCGGGCCGAACCGCATCGGGCAGGGAATCGAGTTCGACTACTGCTGCTGCCACGCCTCTTTCGCGCTCCGCGACGCAGGCTTTGAGACCATCATGGTCAACTGCAACCCGGAAACCGTCTCGACCGATTACGACACTTCCGACCGCCTCTACTTCGAGCCGCTCACCTTCGAGGACGTGATGAACATCGTGGACGTGGAGCGGCCCGAAGGCGTCATCGTGCAGTTCGGCGGGCAGACGCCGCTCAACTTGGCGATGCGGCTCTCGGAGGCGGGTGTGCCAATTATAGGGACTTCGCCGGACTCGATTGACCTGGCGGAAGACCGCAAGCGCTTCGGCGCGCTCCTGGCGGAACTCGGCATCCCGCAGCCCGAAAATGGCACAGCCGTCTCGCCCGACGAGGCGAAAGAGTGCGCGGCGCGCATCGGCTACCCCGTGCTCGTGCGCCCCAGTTATGTCCTCGGCGGCCGCGCGATGGCGATTGTCTACGACGAGGCATCGCTCGACGAGTACATGCGCACGGCCGTTGATGCTTCGCCCGAGCGCCCCGTCCTGATTGACAAGTTCCTTGAGCGCGCGGCCGAGTTCGACGTGGACGCCCTGGCGGACGAGACCGCTTGCGTCGTCGCGGGCATTCAGGAGCACATCGAAGAGGCCGGGATTCATTCGGGCGACTCGTCGTGCGTGCTCCCGCCTGTCAGGATTGACCCTGACCACTTGGAGACGATGCGCCACTACACGAAGGAACTGGCGCGCGCGCTCGCTGTGCGCGGCCTGATGAACATACAGTTCGCCATCAAGGACGACCGCGTCTACGTCTTGGAGGTGAACCCGCGCGCCTCGCGAACTGTGCCATTTGTCTCGAAGGCGACGGGAGTCCCCTTAGCGCGCGTCGCCGCGCTCGTGATGGCCGGACGCCCGCTCGAAAGTTTCAAGCTGCCGGAAGACCTGACTGAGAATTTGAGAATCAACAAGCGCTTCTTCATCAAGTCGCCCGTCTTCCCGTTCGTCAAGTTCCCCGGCGTTGACCCCATCCTCAGTCCAGAGATGCATTCGACTGGCGAGGTGATGGGCATCGGCGCGAGTTTTGGCGAGGCTTACGCCAAGGCCATGATGGGGGCCGGGCTCGACCTCCCGACGGAAGGCACGGCCTTCATCAGCGTCAACGACGGCGACAAGGGCCAGGCCGTGCTGCTCGCGCGCAGGCTGGTGCGCCTGGGCTTCAACGTCGTCGCGACCGAAGGGACGGCCGAGCGCCTGCGCGAAGTCGGCCTGAAAGTTGAGAGCGTCTTCAAGGTCAACGAAGGCCGCCCGAACATCGTTGACCACATCAAGCGCGGCGAGATCGCGCTCGTCATCAACACACCTCTGGGCCAAACGTCTCACTTCGACGAGCAGGCGATTCGCCGCGCCGCGCTACAGTACAACGTCCCGTGCGTGACGACGATGACCGGCGCGCAGGCCGTCGTCGAAGCCATCGGCTCGCACCAGCCCGGCGAACAGATGAGCGTCTACTCGCTTCAGGAACTTCACGCGATTAAGGAAATGATGAATGCGGAATGATGAATGGAAGATAAGCGCTTTTTAATTCATCATTCATCCCGCAAAGTTCATCGTTTAGATTATGGTTGAGATTAACAGCCGCGAGGCGGTCAACAGAATCCTGGAAGAGTGCCGGACGATTGCGGTCATCGGGCTTTCGGCTAATCCTGCGCGGGCCTCGAACGGGGTGGCGGGCTACATGAGGCGTCAGGGGTACACGGTCATCGCGGTCAACCCGAACGAGGCGGAGGTCTTCGGCGAAAAGTCTTACGCGACGCTCGCGGACGTGCCCGTCCCGGTTGATTTGGTGGACGTGTTTCGCAGGTCGGACGCGGCGGGCGCGGCCGTGGACGAGGCCATCCGCATCGGCGCGAAGGCCGTCTGGTTGCAGGAGGGCGTCATTGACCGCGCGGCGGCCGAGCGAGCGCGCGACGCGGGCCTGCTCGTCGTCATGGACCGTTGCTGGCTCAAAGAACACGTCAGGAATAAGTGAGCGCGCCGGTTGGGCAGCGCCCCGCGTCTGTTCGTGCATCAGACGTGCGGTTCTCAAAAATTCTCTTCAGCCGGACGAGCCGCCATGACCCGACAAAAAGATTCTCTGGACCGCATGCGTATCGCCTCTCCCTGCAACGTCGGGTGGGAGAACATGTCGGGCGACGACCGCACGCGCTTCTGCGACCAGTGCAGTCTGCACGTCTACAACATCTCTGCGCTGACCAGAGACGAAGTCGCCTTACTTATCAAGAACACGGAGGGGCGAATTTGTGCCAGGCTCCACAGACGCGTGGATGGCACAGTCCTGACGCGTGATTGCCCCGTCGGCCTGCGCGCTCTGAGGCGTCGCGTCGCGAAGATGGCGGGCGCGGCGCTGACGGCCGTCATCAGTTTATGCGCTGTGGCCGTGGGGCAAAGTAAGTCTCAAGAGGACAAGACCTGCACGGCCAAAATCGCCGTGAAGGTGAAGCGAGAGCCCGCGCAGGACGGCGAGGCGACTCTCTCCGGCAGAGTCTTAGACCCGCAGGACGCCGTCGTCGCGGGTGCCGAAGTCGAACTGATCAACGAGGAGACGAAAAAGAAGCTGACCACCACTTCGACCGAAGACGGGGAATTCCGATTCCACGGTCTGGCCGCCGGGAAATACTTCCTCGAAATCAGGTCCGTGGGTTTCAAGACCAATAAAATATCGGGCATCGTCATTAACCCGAAGGAAGCCGCCCGGCTCAACGCGACCCTGGAAGTCTCGGAGGAGACTGTGGTTGTTGGGATATTAGTAGACGAGGCATCGTTGTTGATTGAACGACCCGGCGGGACGACCACCATTAGGAATGACATCATTCAGAAACTCCCCTTACCGTAAAAAGGCTGGGCGGAACACGCCTATACTTGCCGGCACCGCCAGCCTGCCGAGAGTTTTTCATGGCGACTGAGATTCGCGCGGTCATCATCACGGTCAGCGACCGCTGCGCTCGCGGCGAGCAGACGGACGAGTCCGGCCCGGCGCTCGTTGAACTATTACGCGAGGCGGGCGCACACATCGTCGCCGCTGAAATCCTGTCGGACGATTTGGAGCCGCTGGCACAAAAGCTGAGCGCGTATGCCGACCGCGACGACGTGAACCTGATTGC
>DATFCB010000070.1:0-6233 GCA_035253525.1 Pyrinomonadaceae bacterium
CATCTCGCTCGACATCGACGACTTCAAGAAGATCAACGACTCGTACGGCCACGCCATCGGCGACCGCGTCCTGGCGAGCATCGCCAAGGTCATCAAGAAGGAGATGCGCCAGATGGACATCCTGGCGCGCTACGCCGGCGACGAGTTCGTCGCCATCATGCCCATGGCCTCGGCCATGATGGCGAGCATGGTAGCCGAGCGCATACGCTCTGCCGTCGAGGCGCAGAAGTTCCAGGTCCGCACGGGCAAGGTGGTCGAAGTCGGCGTCAGTCTAGGCATCTCGTGTTTCCCGAACGACGGCGAGACGACCGAACAGTTGCTGACGGCCGCGGCCCGCAACATGCAGCAGGACAAGCACGCGCGCAAGCTCGTGCCGACGCTCGCCGAATCCCTGAACGCCGCGGCCTTAGATAATTTCCGCTAAACGCCCGAAAAGGTTTCTAAAATCGCACGCACGCCTCTTGAAAAGGGGCGTGCGTCTCTTTTTTGCGCGGGTGCTTTTGCGCGCGCTCCCGCATCTCGCGTATAATCCCTCGCAACGCAGTTGGCTTTAACATCACAACACGCGAGAACACGTGCGTCGGAGTGTCCCCTCGGCGGCCGCAAAGGGAGCGCTCCACACGGTGTCCTCCCGGTGAGAGATTGATTTCATGACCAAACAAGCGAGACCCACGGAATCGCGCGCCCGCGCGGAGGAAACGAGCGCCGCCGGCGTGGCCGAGAAGGAGGCCGAGCCGGACGAATCGGCCGTCATGCGCGAAGACAACGTGACGCGCAAAGAGGAACAGAAGAACCGCATCGAGGAGTTGGATAACGAAACGCTCCTACAGATGCTTCACCAGATGATTCTCATACGGCGTCTGGAGGAGAAGTGCGCCGAAGCGTACAGCCTCGGCAAGATCGGCGGCTTCTGCCACCTCTACATAGGCCAGGAGGCGGTCGCCGTCGGCGCGCTCTCGGCCTTGAGGCCGGACGATTACGTGCTGACGAGCTACCGCGACCACGGCCACGCCATCGCCAAGGGCACGCCGCCTGACGAGATCATGGCCGAGCTTTACGGCAAGGCTTCAGGCTGTTCCAAGGGCAAGGGCGGCTCCATGCACCTTTTCGACGCCGGGGTGAACTTCCTGGGCGGCCACGGCATCGTCGGCGGGCAGATCCCGCTCGGCACCGGCGTCGCCTTCGCGACCAAGTACAAGGGGACCGACCAGGTCACGCTCTGCTTCTTCGGCGAGGCTGCGGTCAACCAGGGCGCGTTCCACGAATCCCTGAATATGGCCCAACTCTGGAAGCTCCCTTGTATCTACATCTGCGAGAACAACCAGTACGGGATGGGCACGTCGCTTCAGCGCGCGATGTCGCTCCACGACGTTTCGATGAAGGGTTGCGCTTACGAGATCGCCTCGGAGTTCGTTGACGGGATGGACGTGCTCGCCGTGCGCGAGACCGTAGCGCGTGCCGTTGAGCGCGCCCGCCGCGACTACGCGCCGACGCTCATCGAAGTCCGCACCTACCGTTTCATGGGCCACTCCATGTCCGACCCCGGCAATTACCGCACGCGCAGCGAGATCGAGAAATACCAGGAGCGCGACCCCATCAAGCTCTTCACGGAGAGCCTGAAGGAGAAGAACATCCTGACCGACGAGCGCCTGGCACTCATCGAGGGCGAGGTCCGCGAGGCGGTCGAGCGCGCCGCGCGCTTCGCAGACGAGAGCCCCGAGCCCGCTCCCGAAGAACTTTATACGGACGTATACGCTAATCCGTTATAAGTGATAAGTGATGAGTGATAAGAAAAACCCTCTTTCTTTTACTCATCATTTATCACTCATCACTTATCACTGAGGTTTTCTTATGGCCGTAATGACGATGCGCGATGCGCTCAACCAGGCTTTGCGCGAGGAATTGCAACGCGACGAGAGCGTCTTTTTGATGGGCGAAGAGGTCGCCGAGTACCAGGGCGCTTACAAAGTTACCAGGGGTTTGTTTCAGGAGTTTGGAGGCAAACGCGTGATAGACACGCCGATTACCGAGCTTGGTTTCGCCGGGCTCGGCGTCGGCGCGGCGATGGTGGGCCTGCGCCCCGTCATCGAGTTCATGACCTTCAACTTCTCCATCCTCGCCACCGACCAGATTATCAACTCCGCCGCCAAGATGCTCTACATGTCGGGCGGCCAGTACAAGATTCCGATTGTCTTTCGCGGCCCGAACGGCTCCGCCTTCCAGGTCTCGTCGCAGCACTCGCAGGCCATGGAGTCCTGGTTCGCCTACTTCCCCGGCGTCAAGGTCGTCATGCCTTCGACACCTGCGGACGCCAAGGGGCTTCTTAAAAGCGCCATCCGCGACGACGACCCTGTGATTTTTTTGGAGCAGGAGCGGATGTACGGTAACAAGGGCGAGGTGCCGGAAGACGAGGACTTCACGATCCCGCTCGGCGTGGCCGATGTTAAGCGCGAGGGCAAGGACGCGACCATCATCGCGCGCTCGCTGATGGTCCCCGTCGCGTTGAAGGCCGCGGATGAGTTGGAGAAGCAGGGCGTCTCGTGCGAAGTCGTTGACCCGCGCACCATCCGCCCGCTCGACATAGAAACAATCGTCAACTCCGTCAAGAAGACCAACCGCGTCGTCATCGCGGAGGAGTCGCACCCCTTCTGCGGGGTCGGGGCCGAGATCAGCGCTGAGATACAGGTGCGCGCGTTCGATTATCTGGACGCCCCCATCCACCGCGTCTCCGGCGTGGACGTGCCAATGCCCTACGCCAAGAACCTTGAGAAACTCGCAATCCCCGACGTTGAACAGATTGTCAAAGCCGTGCGCGCAGTGGCATACCTAGATTAGGAGGGATGAGGGATGAGGGATGAGGGATGAAAGGGTTTTGAATGAACCGCTCACTGAATCGTTGATTCAAAGGCTTTCATTCATCCCTCATCCCTCCGCCCTCATCCCTTGAAAACTATGGCTACACAGGTCGTAATGCCGAAGCTCTCCCCGACGATGGAGGAGGGGCAGATTTCGAGGTGGCTCAAGAAAGAGGGCGATAAGGTCTCTATGGGCGAGCCGCTTGCGGAGATTGACACCGACAAGGCGACGATGGAGATGCAGGCGCTCTCGAACGGCGTGCTGCGCAAGATTATCATCCAGGCGGGCGAGAGCGCCCCGCTCGGCCAGATGATCGCCGTCATCGGCGAGCCGAACGAAGACATCTCGTCCCTCTTGAGTCAAGCCGGTTCGGGAGCGCAGGAAGCTAAAGCAGCGCCGCAGCAACAGGCGGGCGGCGGTGGTGAAGCGAAAGCTGAAGCGGCGACAGGGCAGAAGCCTGAGGCGGACGCCGCCGCACCGCAGCAGCAACAGCAGCCGGCGACTTCAGGCAACGGCTCGAAAGGCGGAGGCGACGGACAGGCGACGGGGCGTCTCGTCGTCTCGCCGCTCGCCGCGCGTATGGCCGCCGAGGCAGGCATCAACTTGCGCACGCTGACGGGCAGCGGCCCCGGCGGGCGAATCATCAAGCGCGACATAGAGGCCGCGATGAGCGCCGGGAAACCCGCTGAAGAGGCTGCGCAAGCGCCGCAACGCCACCTGCGCGCCGTCCAGCCGGGCACACAGCCCGCGCAAGGCCCCGCGCCCGAAGGCGCGTCCGCCTACCGCGACGAGCCGACCTCCGTCATGCGACAGACCATCGCGCGCCGCCTCGTCACCTCCATCGGCCCCGTGCCGCACTTTTTCCTGACGACGGAGATAGAGATGGACCGCGTCGTGGAGATGCGCAACTCCGTCAAAGAACTTGACTCCGAACTGAAGTTCAGCATCAACGACGTGATCGTCAAGGTCGCGGCCGCCGCGCTCATTCAGCACCCGCAGGTCAACGCCTCGTTCCAGGACAGAAATATTCGTTACTATGAGCACGCCGACATAGGCGTCGCCGTCGCCATCGAGGACGGGCTGATTACGCCGGTCGTGCGCGCGGCAGACCAGAAATCCCTGAGCCAGATTGCGGCGGAAGTGCGCGAACTGGCCGGGCGCGCGCGGACGCGCAAGCTCCTGCCCGAAGAGTACACGGGTGCGACCTTCTCCATCAGCAACCTGGGCATGCTGGGCATAGACGAGTTCACGGCCGTCATCAATCCGCCGGAGGCTGCAATCCTCGCCGTCGGCGCGGTCACGCCGAAGCCGGTCGTCCGCGACAATCAAGTGGTCGTGCGCCAGATGATGCGCGTCACCATGTCGTGCGACCACCGCGTCATTGACGGCGCGACGGGCGCGCGCTTCCTGCAAACATTCAAAAGACTTTTAGAGAACCCGCTCCTGATGATCGTCTAAGGCGCGGCCCGTAATTTCACGAAGACCCTGGAGGGAGAAAGCTATGACTGAGAAGAATGAGGCGGGGCTCAGTGTTCCGGGTGATGGCGAGTCTGACGAGCACGGGACGGACAGGCCCACGGAGCAGCAGCCGGAGCTGACGGATAACCAGACCGAAGATGTCACGCGCCCCGAAGTCGAGCCGGAGGGCGAGGGCACGGGCGCGAAAGCGGGCGAGTATTCTTAGAGCCCGCGCCTGCGTCTGGCAGCCTGTGACGATTACTTCTCCAAACTAACACGCACGACTGATGGAGCGGGGATTTGAAAGATTCCCCGCTCCATTCGCTTTCGAGGCCGGGACTCCACAAAAGATGGAACGTTTGGCGACAATCAGACGCGGGGGCGGGGCTGCGCCGCACCTGGCGCTCGTGGCCGTCCAGTTGATGTTCGGCACGTGGCCCATCATCGGCAAGATCGCGCTAACGTCGCTGCCGCCCACGGGCCTCGTCGTCTTCCGCGTGGCCGGCGCTGCGCTCGCCTTCCTCGGCCTGCAACGCACCGTGGGCCGCGCGCAGAAGATTCGTAAATCTGACTACGCGCGTTTCGCGCTCTACGCGCTGCTCGGCGTCGTCCTCAACCAACTGCTTTTCGTCAAAGGACTGTCGATGACGACCGTCATCAACGCCACCTTGCTCGGCACGACCATTCCGATCTTCACGCTGATTGTCAGCCTCACGCTCGGCCTCGACCGCCTGACGTTGCGCAAGGCGCTCGGCATCGCGCTCGCCGCTGCGGGCGTCGTCTACCTGCTCTATCCCGAACGGAATTTCACCAGCGCCTCTGCCTTCGGCAATCTGTTGATAGTTCTCAACTCGATCTCTTACGGCGCTTATCTTGCTATCTCCAAAGACGTGCTTAAGCGCTACGGCGCGCTGACGGTCATCACCTGGATTTTCATCTTTGGGAGTTTGATGACGCTGCCCCTCGGCGGCTACGCGCTCGCGGGCGTGCCGCTGCGCGGGGTCAGCGTCGGCGTCTGGCTCGCGGTCCTCTACATCATCATCGTGCCGACGGTCGGGGCCTACTACTTGAACGCGTGGGCGCTGGCGCGCGTCGAGCCGAGCACCGTCGCCGTTTACATCTACCTCCAGCCGCTCATCGCGTTCGCGCTCGCCCCCCTGATCCTGGGCGAGCGGTGGAACCCGCGCACGTGGCTCGCCTCCACCCTCATCTTCGCGGGCGTCGCCGTCGTCACCTGGCGCACGCGCAGCCACCCCGTCGAAGAAGTCTCAGAGCGCCCCGAAGCCTTGAGCCATTAGAATCTGCTGGTATATTTATTCGAGATGGCGACAGCAGCAGGCAGGGTCTCAATCAAATCTGAGGCGGAGGCGAAGAGTTCCGCGGCGCGGCTCTCGCTGCTGGCCGCGGGGTTTTTGGTAGTCCTCAAGACGGCGACGGGCGTCATCACGGGCTCGATCAGCGTGTGGGCGTCGCTCCTCGACTCGACGATGGACATCTTCGCTTCGGCCATCAACTACTTCGCCGTGCGCGCCGCCTCGCGCCCGGCCGACGAAGACCACTCTTACGGGCACGGCAAGGCCGAGTCGCTCGCGGGGCTCTTCCAGTCGCTCGTCATCGCGGCCTCTGGCGGCGTCCTCATCTACGAGTCCATACGTCGCATCATCAACCCGAACCCGACCGAGTCCGAGTGGGTCGGCATCCTGACGATGATCGTCGCCGTCCTCGTCAGCGTCGCGCTGGTCGCGCGCCTGCGCCGCGTCGCGCGCGAGACAGACTCGCCCGCGCTCCACGCGGACGCCACGCACTACGTGACGGACATCTACTCGAACGCGAGCGCGCTTCTCGCGCTCGTCATCGTCGGGCTGACGCCTTACCAGATTGCGGACCCCATCATCTCGCTCGGCATCGCCTGCTACATT
>DATFCB010000071.1:0-3896 GCA_035253525.1 Pyrinomonadaceae bacterium
ACGGGTCGTCGTCCGATCCAGAACCGCGACATCGTGCAGGTCGGCCCCTTCGTCATACAGGCCGACCCGCAGCGCGGCGTCGCCATCTTCGACACGCGCTCGAAGACGCGCATTGACGTGATAGACATCACGAAGGTCGTCCCCAACCGCTCGGGCGGCGGGATGATTAAATTGCTCGACGACGTTGACCTGACGATTCAGCCCAACGAGTTCGTCGGCCTGCTCGGCCCCTCTGGCGCGGGCAAGTCAACCTTGATGGACTCGCTAAACGGGATGCGCCCGGCCACCAGCGGCCGCGTGCTTATTAATAATTTAGACCTCTACCAGCACCTCGACTCCATCAAGCAGTCCATCGGCTACGTGCCACAGGACGACATCATCCACCGCGAGCTGACCGTCTACCGCACGCTCTACTATGTCGCGCGCCTGAGATTGTCGCGCGACGTGTCCGTGCAGGAGATTGACCAGATTATTAACGAGGTGATGGACGTGACGGGCCTCGCCGAGCGCCGCGACGTGCCTGTCAGCCAGCTCTCGGGCGGGCAGCGCAAGCGCGTCTCCATCGCCGTCGAGTTGATCACCAAGCCCTCGGTCATCTTCCTGGACGAGCCGACCTCCGGCCTGGACCCCGCGACCGAAGAGAAGATCATGAAGCTCTTCCGGCAGATAGCCGAGAGCGGGCGCACCGTGATTCTGACGACGCACGCGATGGAGAACGTGCGGCTCTTCGACAAGATAGTCGTCATGATGAGAGGGAAGCTCGTCTGGTACGGCGCGCCGAAGGAAGCCCTGGAGCACGTCAAGGCCGACAGCTTCAAAGACCTCTACGACAAGCTCGAAGCGCCGATTGATGAGCGGACAGCAAAACTGCCCCCGCTCCCGCCCGGTGCGAGCAAGGAACAGAAACTCGCGCTCAAACTTCAGAAGGAGAAGATTTCGGAAGAGGTCGCGGAGGAGTGGAAGCGGCGCTTCATGAAGACGCCGCAGTACCAGAAGAACATCATCGAGCCGCTCGGCGTGCTCAAGGGGCAGAAGCAGGAAGCGCCCGTCGTCACGCGCCGCCCGACCGTGACAGACTCTCTGCGGCAGTGGGCCACGCTCGCGCGCCGCTACATGGAGGTGCTGTCGCGCGACAAGTTCAATTTGCTGATCCTCTTCGGCCAGGCACCGATTATAGCCTTTCTGACTTACCTGGTGGTCGGCAGCAACCAGCCGCGCGATTTCCCCTACTTCATGCTGGCGCTCGTCGCCATCTGGTTCGGGACATCCATCTCCGCGCGCGAGATCATACGCGAGCGCGCCGTCTACAACCGCGAGCGCATGGTCAACCTCGGCCTCTTGCCTTACGTCGGCTCGAAGCTCCTCGTGCTCTCGGTGATTGTCGGCCTGCAATGCATCCTGCTCTTCGGGACGCTCAAGCTCTTTCACTATCTGGGGATGATGAAGTTGCCGCCCGACAGTCCGTCGGACACGCTCGCGCAGCTTCTCGTCATGATCCTGACCGGGATGGTCGGCATCGCGCTCGGCCTCTTCATCTCGTCCATCGTCAAGACCTCCGAGATGGCGACGAGCCTTGTGCCGCTCATCCTGATTCCGCAAATCCTTTTCTCGGGACTGGTGGGCGTCCCGTCAGGGGCTGCGCGCTACATCGGCGCGGCGATGCCCGCGACGTGGGCCTTCGACGAGATCAAACGATTGTCGAAACTCGACACTATCAGCGAGGAAGGCTCGGACAAGGAGGGGCCGAACCAGGGGAAGGGGCTGAAAAAATATATAGAGTCGGTCAACGACAAGAACATCGAACAGGCCAAGGCCGACATCACAAACTATAAGAAAGAGGCCGAGGAGAACTCCGAGCAGTTTGAGGAGGACATGGAACAGTATCAGGAGGATTTGGCTAAGGCCGCGCGCGGGCAGGGCGATAAACCGGAGAAGCCCGAAGCGCCCAAGCTCAAGGAAGCGCCGCAGCCGAAGGACGCCGTCAAGCAGCCGGAGAACTTGAGCAGCTACATCGACTTCCTGCACCCCTGGGGCGACCGCTTGCTCGACGCGCTCATCCTCTTCGGCATGTTCTTCGGCCTCTTAGCCGGGACACTCTTCGCGCTCCGGTCGCAGGACATTGGATAAAAGCCGCGAATCGTAAATCGTGAATCGAAAAAGAAAGACCGTTCTCCGATTCACGATTTACGATTCACGGCCTCCGAAGGAGGCTCATCATGCTCGCGCCGAACACGCTCTTACAGAACCGCTACCAGGTTATTCGCTCCATCGGTCACGGCGGGATGGGGGCCGTTTATCTCGCGCGGGACCAGAGGCTCGGCCACACGGTCGCGCTCAAAGAGACCTTCTTCACGGAGGAGCGCATGCGCAAGGCTTTTGAGCGCGAGGCGCGGCTCCTGGCACACTTGCGCCACCCGGCGCTGCCGAAAGTCACGGACCATTTCGACGAGGACGGCGGTCAGTTCATCGTCATGGAGTTCATCTCCGGCGACGACCTCGAAATGCTTCTGGCACAGCGGGGCGAGCCGTTCCCCATCGAGCAAGTCCTCGCCTGGGGCGACGAGTTGCTGAAGGCTCTGGACTACCTGCACAAACAGGAGCCGCCCATCCTCCACCGCGATATCAAGCCCGCGAATTTGAAGCAGACGCCGCAGGGCGAAGTCATCCTCCTCGATTTCGGGCTGGCGAAGGGGACGGCCGGTCAGACTTCATCCGTGATGACGAGCCGCAGCGTCTTCGGCTTCACACCCAACTTCGCGCCGCTCGAACAGATTCAGGGAACTGGCACAGGACCGCGCAGCGACCTTTACTCTCTCGCCGCCACGCTTTACTACCTGGCGACCGGCGCGATCCCGCCCGACGCGCTGACGCGCATCACCGAAGTGGCGAACGGGCAGCCGGACCCACTGCGCCCCGCCGCAGAGATTAATCCGCAAATTCCGCACGCGGTCTCGGAGCTTCTGCTGAGGACGATGGCGCACAACCGCGAGCAGCGGCCCGCGAGCGCCGCCGAGATGCGCCGCCTCCTGCGCGAAGCCATGCCCGAGTTCGTCTCACTCGCCGCGAGTGCTGCGGCTGCGAACGACGCTTTGAAGGAAGCCGCCAGAGAAAGGGCCGCTCAGTCAACGCTCGTCGAGCACGCCGACACACAGGACGTGCCGGAGGCGGCGGAGACCTCCCCGACGCCGACAGAAGTGGCACAGACCGCCCAGCCGTCTGTCCCAGAACTTGAGGCCGCGTCCGACGAAGCATCGCCCGTCGCGATTGAAGCCGAGCGGAAAGTGAGTCGCCTGCAATGGGCCGGGGCGATGGCGGCCGCAGTGCTCGTCGTCGTCTTCAGCTTCGTGGGTATTTCCAGATACCTCTCGGCTGGTCCGACGGAAAAGACGGAGAAGACGGACGCCACAGCGGACGCCAGTTCGACCGCCGCGCCCTTGATGAAAGTCTCCGAGCAGGCCGTTGACGCGCCGGACAATTCAGCAATCGTGACGACGACCGCGCCCGACGGCACGAAGACGGAGACGCGCACCTTCAAGAGCCACGCGCTCGTCTCGAAAGTCGTCGTCACGACCGCCGGAGAAAATCGCACGGCGCGCGTCTCTTCGGTCAGAGGCGAGGAGCGAGACTTGCCGTCCGAGATGATACCCACCGCGCTCGAAGCGAACGGCGACGCGCTGGCTGCGGCGGCCGGTTTAGGCGTCAACAAAGGGAAGACCGCCGAACCGATCACAATCGCCAGCAGGCCCGCCCGCCCGCGCCAGTCGGAGACGACCCGTAAGGAGACGGCGCAGCAAACGCCTCCCGCGCAGAAAAATGTGATCATCCCCAAGAGCAGCACGAACACAACGGCGCAGCAGCAGCCCGACCGCTTCCCGCAAGGCACGTCAAAGGGGGCT
>DATFCB010000072.1:0-5895 GCA_035253525.1 Pyrinomonadaceae bacterium
CGCGCGCCGATGAACGGTCGCAACTTCGAGTACTTCGGCGAAGACCCGTTCCTCGCCCAGCGCATGACCGTAGACTACATCAAGGGCGTGCAGTCTCAGGGCGTCTCCGCCACGGTCAAGCACTTCATGGGGAACAACTCCGAGTTCGACCGCCACCGCACGGACTCCATCATAGACGAGCGCACGATGCGCGAGATTTACCTGCCGACGTTCGAGGCGGCCGTCAAGGAAGCTCACGTCGGGGCCATGATGGATTCTTACAACCTCGTCAACGGCGAGCATGCGTCGCAGAACAAGTTTTTGTTGACGGACGTGGCGAAGAAGGAATGGGGCTTCGACGGCGTGATGATGTCCGACTGGTTCGCGACCTACGACGGCGTGGCGGCGGCCAACGCGGGGCAGGATTTGGAGATGCCTTCGGGCGCGCACATGAACCGCAAGAACCTCATGCCGGCAATCGAGCAGGGCAAGGTCACGACCGCCACCATTGATGACAAGGTGCGGCGCATACTGCGCACGGCCGTCCGCTTCGGCTGGCTCGACCGCGACCAGACCGACCGCTCCGTACCGCGCTTGAACCAGCAGGGCCGCCTGGTCGCGCTCGACGCCGCGCGCGAGAGCATGGTGCTTTTGAAGAATGACCGCAGCCTGCTACCACTCGACCGAAAGAAGATCAAAGCAATCGCCGTCATCGGCCCGCTCGCTTACCCTGCGTCCCCGGTCGGGGGCGGCAGCGCGCGCGTCGAACCGTTCGTGGCCGTCAGCTACCTGGAAGGCTTGAACAACTACCTCGGCCCGGCAGGCCGCGTCTATTACAGTCGCGGCCTGCCCAGCTTAAGCGAGATGGCCGAGGCGACCGGCTTCCAGACCGCCGCGACCGAAGGCAAGCCCGGCCTCAACGCGGAATACTTCACCAACGATAAGCTGGAAGGAACTCCGGCTGTGACGCGCACGGAGCGCTTCATCAACTTCGGGCCGGGCGCGCGCACGGTCCTACCCGAACAGGCTCTATCGTCGCGCCGGACGGGCTATTTCACCCCGCAATCTGCGGGCGCGCACGAAATCTTCGTCCAATCAACGGGCGAGGACGGCGGCGCTCACAAGCTCTACGTGGACGACAAGCTCGTCATAGATAACTGGACTGAGAACCGCGCGCTCGGCGGGAGCGTCATGCTTCAGCTAGACGCAAAGCCGCACAAGGTCGTGCTTGAGCAGCGCGGGCGCTCGCAGTGGCTCGGCGGCCGGCTGCGCTTGGGAATCTTTCGCCAGGGTCAGATGGTGGACCCGGAAGCGTTGAAGCTCGCTTCGATGGCCGACGCGGTCGTCGTCGCCGCGGGCTTCGACTACGAGACGGAGAGCGAAGGTTCCGACAGGACGTTCCGCCTGCCGCCCGGACAGGACGCCTTGATTCAGCAGATTACAGCGGCTAACAAGAACACGATTGTTGTGCTCACAGGCGGCGGGGGCTCTGACATGACGGCGTGGCTCGACAGTGCGCCTGCTGTTCTACAGGCTTGGTATCCGGGACAAGAGGGCGGGACAGCTTTGGCACAGATTCTTTTTGGCGAGGTAAACCCTTCGGGCCGCCTGCCGGTCACGTTCGAGCGCAAGTGGGAAGACAACCCAGCGCACGCGAGTTACTACCCCGCGTCCGCCGACACGAAGCGCGTCGAATACAAGGAAGGCGTTTTTGTAGGCTATCGCGGTTATGAGAAGAACAACACCCAACCGCTCTTCCCCTTCGGCCACGGGCTCTCTTACACCACGTTCAAATACAGCAACCTCTCGGTCAGGAGCGTGGCGTCGAACGCCGGGCCGCGCTACGAAGTCTCCTTCGAGGTGCAGAACACAGGGAGCCGCGACGGCGCAGACGTGGCCCAGGTTTACATAGGCGACGCACACTCGAAGGTCCCGCGCCCGGCGAAAGAGCTGAAAGGTTTCGCCAAAGTGAGCCTGCGCCCCGGCGAGACGCGCAAGGTAACTATCCCGCTCGACGCGCGCTCGCTCTCTTACTACGATGCCACCGCCAAACAGTGGCGCGCGGAGCCCGGCGACTTCGACGTGCTCGTCGGCCGCTCGTCCGCACAGATAGAACTGCGCGGCAAACTTACGCTGGCGGCGAGCCAGTGAGCGTGACTGATTGTCGGGGCAGGGATTGTCTCTGCCCCGACAATCAATCGCCGCGCCTGAGATTCATTCGCAAACCGCTTTAAGTCATCACCAAATCGGCCCACCCGCCGCGCGTTGACCAGCCATCACGGTTAATCTATTATCCCCTTTCGTCATTGGCCCGCGTTTTCACACCGGCCTCTAATCTGCCGTCGTAATCGTCCACGCCGAGTACCAGAACCCGGCCCTTACTTCAACCTGTTCTACAAGGAGTCCTCGCTTGCTTACCGTAAAATACGCTCCCGCCGCGGTGCTGCTCTTTTGCGCCCTGACTCTGCTCGGCGCGGCCACGGCCGCCGCCCAGCCGAAACCTCAGCTCGTGAGCGTCAGGAGTTCCGGCTCGGGCAGCGGCAACGGCATTTCCGGCGACTACGGGCGTTATAGGATCACTGCCGATGGGCGCTACGTGCTCTTCTACAGCGAGGCGAGCAACCTCGTGCCGCTCGATGACAGCCCGAACGGCGACATCTTCGTCCGCGACCTGCTGACGGGGAAGACCACGCTCGTCAGCGTCAACGCTGCGGGCACGGCCTCCGGCTTCGGCAGCAACTCCAACTACGGCCTCATCAGCGACGACGGCCGCTACGTCGCCTTCACCAGTTACGCCAGAGACATCGTCACCAACGATACGAACTCCTCTCCCGATGTCTTCCTGCGCGACTTGCAAACGGGCACGACCAAAATTGTCAGCATCAACATGGCGGGCACGGGGACTGCCGCCGGCGGCCCCTCCGAGTTGATAGACATGAGCCCCGACGGGCGCTTCGTCACCTTCTCCAGCCACACCAGAGACCTGACGCCGCACATCGACAGTAAAAACCTGGGCTCAGACATCTACATACGTGACATGCTGACGAACAAGACGGAGTTGGTGTCCGTCAACGCCGCCGGGGTGGCTACAGGCAACGGAATGTGCTACGGCGGCTCTGTCAGCGGCGACGGCCGCTACGTGGTCTTCACGAGCGAGTCGAGCGACCTTGTGCCGAATGACACCCCGACGCGAGACGTTTTCCTGCGCGACCGCCAGACGCGCACGACCACACGCATCAGCACCAACTACTCCGGGACGGCCGGCGGCAACTGGGAGTCGGACGGGGGCGTCATCGACCGCGGCGGGCGCGTCGTCGTCTTCGCGACGGCGGCCATAGACCTCTCGCCGCTGCCGGACGCGAACGGCCTCGCGGACATCTACATCTATGACGTGCGGACGAAGACGAAGAAGCTGATTACGGTCAACGTCGCGGGCAACGCCACGGGCGGCGGCCTCTACCGCGGCTACTACGACCACGGCGTGCAGTTCACCGTCAGCGACGACGCGCGCTACGTGGCCTTCATGAGCCAGTCGGGCGACCTCGTGGCGAACGACACGAACGGCAACGGCGACGACATCTTTCTTTACGAGGTGGCGACGCAGCAGAAGTCGCTCGTCAGCGTCAATCCGGCCGGAACGAGCGGCCTCATCGGCGGCTCGTTCAACCCGTCCATCTCCGCCGGTGGGCGCTTCGTCGCCTTCGAGAGTCTCGCCAACGACCTCGTCAACGTGGCTGACGAGCCGAACGGATTCACGACAGATGTCTTCGTGCGCGACCTCCTCACCGGCAAGACTTACCTGGCGAGCATCAACAACGCTGGGACGAGGACCGGGAACGGTTTCTCCTTCCAACCCTTCATCAGCGCCGACGGCACGCGCCTGGTCTTCCACAGCCGCGCCAGCAACCTCGTCTCCGGCGATGTCAACGGCTTCACCGAAGATGTGTTCACCTTCGCGGTCCCCGTCGAAGGAGCGCCGGTGCTGCTCACGGAGGCGAACACGGACCGCGCCGTGGCGCTCGAATCAGTCACACAGACGCGCGACCCGTTCCCGCTCACCACCGCGCAGAACTTCAGCACGGACAAGCGCACGCGCGTCTCCCTGCTGGCCTGGCGTGTGGTGCTACGGGCCGGCGAAGACGTTTCGGCCCTGAGCGTGGTGGCGGAAGATAATCAGGGTGGAAGCTACGTCCTGCCGGTCGAACAAGTGCGGGCGGCGACCGGCCTTGATTCCGTTAAGCAGATTGTGGTCAAACTACCGACCAGCGTAAACGGCTCGACGAGCCTGTGGGTGACGCTCACTTTACACGGCCTGACCAGCAACAAAGTAAGCCTCAGGATTGCGTCGCCCTAATCAATCGACGGGCGGGATGAAAGAAATTTGGAAGTCTCACGCCAGGGCGCAAAGACGCAAAGCAAGCACGCAAGGTAAAGAAGGACTCAACGTCTTCGCGGTCTTCTTTGCGTCTTTGCGCCCTGGCGTGAAATTCCTTTCTGATGAAGACGGCCCTCAATTTCAACCCGAACCACTACCGAACAAACAATCTTCTTGTCCAATCGTCTTTCGTTAAGCTAAAATTTCTCTCGTCGAAGCACGAAGCGTCACACCTCACCCGCAGCAGCGACGCAAAGCCACTTGCCCCCCCATTTTGAAATCGAGCCTGGAGGTCAAACGGATGTTACGCCGTTGTGTGGTGGTCTTTCTTTGCCTGTTTCTGTGTGTTGCGGGGTGGCGCGCGCCTCTCGTCCTGGCACAAAATGGTGCAGTCACAATCAACGTTGACGCGGGCGCAGACCGCCGCCCGATTAGCCCGCTCGTCTACGGGGTCGCCTACGCGGACTTCACTCAACTGGCGGACCTGAACTGCCCGCTCAACCGCAGTGGCGGAAACGCCGCCACGCGTTACAACTGGCAGCTCAACGCCAGCAACCGCGCCAACGACTGGTACTACGAAAGCATCGCGGACGGCAACGCCGTGGCCGGCGAGGCGGCCGACACTTTCGTCTCCGACTCGAAGGCCGCTGGCGCGATGCCCATGCTCACCGTCCCTATGATCGGCTGGGTCGCAAAGCTCGGCCCGAACCGCAGCAAGCTGGCGAGCTTTTCCATCTCAAAATATGGCCCACAGACCGGCAACGACTGGCAGTGGTTCCCGGACGCGGGCAACGGCGTCAAGACCGGCGGAGGCTTCGTCACCGGCAACGACCCGGCGGACGCGAACGCGCCCGCTGACTCTTTATTCCAGCGCGACTGGGTGCAACATCTGGTTGGCCGCTGGGGGATGGGGGCTGTTGGCGGCGTGCGTTACTACCTCCTCGACAACGAGCCCAGCATCTGGCACGCGACGCACAGGGACGTGCACCCGACAGGCGCGACGATGGAGGAGATTCGGGACAAGATTTTCGACTACGCGGCGAAGATTAAGGCCGTAGATTCGTCGGCAATTGTCGTCGGGCCGGAAGAGTGGGGCTGGAGCGGTTACCTCTTTAGCGGGTACGACCAGCAGTACGGGAGCCAGCACGGCTGGGGCAACCTGCCTGACCGCGCGAACCACGGCGGCGCAGACTACCTGCCCTGGCTGCTGGGCCAATTACGCCAGCGAGACGCGGCCACGGGCCAGCGCCTCCTGGACATCTTCAGCGTGCACTACTACCCGCAGGGCGGCGAGTTCAGCGACGACGTGTCCGCAGCGATGCAACTGCGCCGCAACCGCTCGACGCGCTCAAGCGGCGGTCGCGAAACCGGTAAATATGGAATGACCGTCGCGCCGCTCGCGCCGGACGTGGCCCCGCGTTTGGGCTTGCCGCGGGATGCGCAGGGTTTAGCCGTGACCGCCGTCGAGCCTTTCAGCTCCGCTGCTGATGCGGGACTGCAAACGGGCGACGTGATTCAGCAGGTCAATCGCAAACCGGTGC
>DATFCB010000073.1:0-2261 GCA_035253525.1 Pyrinomonadaceae bacterium
AGCGTGAGATTAAGTTTCACGCTGGAGGCGCAAAGTCGCAAAGAGATGAGACGCATGCTCTCAGTCTTATTTCCAATAAAAGCGGAATGAGCTATCATCGCGCGTCTTTCGTCAATTCAGGCGAGCACCAACGGGCCGTTGTGAGGAGAAACCAGAGTTTGCACGAGACAGGGCGGCGGCACAGCTTTCGGCTAGGCGTCTTCGCCGCCATCAGTGTCACGCTCGTTTCGCTCTACCCGCAGTTGCGGCTCATCACGGAGCGCGGGGAAAATTGGCACGGCTCTTACGCCTTCTTCTCACAGGACGAGATAGCCTACAGCGCTTACGTCAACGCACTCATCCAGGGACGCCCGCGCCGCAACGACCCCTACACAGGGCGCGACGACCGCGAAGGTGCGCCGCAACACGAATCCCTCTTCTCGATTCAATTCGTCGCGCCTTACCTGATCGCGACACCTGCGCGCGTCCTCGGCATCAATGCCCCGACCGCCTTCATGCTGCTGGCCGTCCTCGTCGCCTTCTTCTCCACGCTCGCACTCTTCTGGCTCATACGCTGTGTGACGGAGGACGAAAAGCTGGCCGCGGCGGGCGCGCTCATTGTCATCTGCCTCGGCACGTTCGCCATCCTTTACGCGCCGTTGCGCACGCTCGCCGGGTTGGACACGACTTATACTTTTGAATACTTCCCCTTCCTGCGGCGCTACGTCCCGGCGCTGCCCTTCCCTCTCTTCTTCGTCTTCTGCGCGCTGGTCTGGCGCGCTGTCGTGAGCACGGAGAAGCGCGCGTCGCGCGTGGCGGGCCTCCTGGGCGGCGCGACTTTCGGCCTGCTCGTCTTCTCCTATTTTTACCTGTGGACGGCAGCCGCCGCGTGGCTCGGCTGCTTCGTCCTGCTGTCGCTGATTGCGCGCCCCGCAGGCTACCGGAAAACTCTCGCGCCGTTCTTTACGGTCGTGCTCGTCGCGCTCGCGGCGCTCGTCCCCTACGCATTCTTGCTCTCAAGACGCGCGCCGACGATGGACACGGTGCAACTCCTGGCCGCCACGCACGCGCCGGACTTCTCCCGCTCGTCAATCAAGCTCGGGCTGCTCGTCCTCATCGCGCTCGCCTTGGCGGCGTGGCGCGGCCGCATAGACTGGCGGGACCGCGCGGCGCTCGTCGCGGCCTCTTTCGCGCTCACCCCGCTCGTGGTCTTCAACCAGCAGGTCTTGACGGGCCGCTCGCTGCAACCGCTCCACTACGAGCTTTACATCGCGAAATATTTGGCGCTCACGGCGCTCGTCATCACAGTCGCGCTCGTGCGGCGCGGGCGGGCAGAGGAAGTGCGACGGCCTTTGACAGCGCGTGCGCTGGCGTGCGTGGCTGCGGTGGCCCTGGGCTGGGGACTGTTCGAGACGGCGGTCGAGACAAAGAGGCACGCGTGGGCGAGCGGGGACCGCGACGAGGCGCTGCCGGTTTCCAGACGCCTTGCCGAGCTGGCGCGCGAGCCCGCGTCAAACGACGGTCAAGCGGTCGTGCTTTACGGCAACCTGGACCACGCGGACTTCTCCCCGGTCGTCGCGCCGCAGCCAGTCCTCTGGGCACCGCACGTCCCGGCCTTCTCCGGCGTCACGCTCGAAGAGAACCGCGAACGCCTCTATCAATATCTTTACTACGTCAACGAAGACTTCGCGGCCGCCGAGGAGGGTAACTTCGAGGCGCTGGATTACAGGAAGAAATATCTGATTCGCTCGATGATCGAGTGGGGCCACAACGATCCGGCGTGGACGGTCAACTGGAAGCCGCTGACGGCCCGTGACGTGCGCGACGCGCTCGACGGCTACAGGACTTACGCCACGGCCTTCAGTCGCTCGACGGCCTCGCGCCCGACGCTCTCACACCTCGTCGTCGTGACAGACGCGCCGCCCGACCTCTCGAACCTGGACCGCTGGTACGAGCGCGACGAGGGCGAGCGCGTCGGCCTCTTCACGATTTATAGAGTCAAGCTGAAGCCCTAATTCAACCCCTTTGCGACTTTGCGACTTTGCGTGAGGAAATTTCACGCTGGAGGCGCAAAGGCGCAAAGAAGAAGCTTAACGCTTGTTTTCCGATCAGCGAGCTAACGTTTCGCCATGATGCGCTCAAGCTCGTCGGGCGCGGAGGGAATCTGGCCGGAGAGTTTGTTGAGCTTGCCGTCGGGCGTGACGAGATAGTCGTCTTCGATGCGGACGCCGAGCTTTTCCGTCTGGATGTAGACGCCGGGTTCTATGGTGAAGACTTCGCCG
>DATFCB010000074.1:0-4662 GCA_035253525.1 Pyrinomonadaceae bacterium
TGCAGTCCCAGCTACGGGGTGACAATCTATGCGGTCGATTCACAGAACCGCCTCGTAACCTTTGATTCAGCAAATCCAAGCGTTTTGACGAGCGCCCGGACTATCAAACTTCCGCCGTTAGTTAGTTACGACAGCAACCGCCCCATGGAGCGGATAGTTTCATTGGCCTTCCGCACAGCCGACGGCCCGGCAACCACCAAACTCTGGGGACTGACAAATTATGGGAATATCGTCCCCTTGAACTTCGCCACGGCAGACATTGGCCTTCCGGTAATTAAAAACATCAATCTGAACGGCACCGCGTTCGGATTCGGTTTCGACCCGACGAGCGCTGTCAATATGCTGCTCGTAAGTAATCTGGATCAGAACCTGCGCATCAAATTCAACACGGGAGAGGTGTTCGTGCAGACTCCGTTGAACTATTTCATGGGCACGCCGACAGACCCGAATGTCGTTGCCTTTGCCTATGACAACAACCTGAGCGGAGGGACGCTGAGAACTCCCTACATGATAGATTCGGCAGCCGACACTCTGGTCATGTTGCTGCCTCCCTTTCAGAATGGTGTTCTCAAGACGGTCGGCCCGCTAGGTGTAAATGCCTCTGAGATAACTGGACTGACTATCTACACAACCGGAACTGTCGGCTCGCCTGTCAACACTGCTTTCGCTGCCATTGCTTCTCCAGGTTCTGTATCCAAGCTTTACACTATCGACTTATCAACTGGCGCTGCCACGTTGGTAGGAGCGATAGGCAAATACGAGCAGGGCACTTATATAACAGCCATCGCTGTTATCTCGGGTTGAAGATTAAGAGCGCCGAACAACTTATTGGAATGGACGCGCAATCAGCAACCTTGTCATGCCAGGCTTGCGTGATTGACGCGGCATCTGCGCGCCATTCAGACTCAGGAGTTAGGCCGGAAACACAAGGGAGTTTGGAATGAAAATTCACTACCTGGAGATTGTCGCTTCGGATGTAGATGCTGTGTGTGCTGCCTATGAGGCTGCACACGGCATCAAGTTTGGTTCAGTTGATCCGCTTCTTGGAGGCGCGCGGACGGCCCGGCTGCCGGACGGGGGCAGCATTGGCGTGCGCGGTCCCTTGCGGGAGACGGAGGAGCCGGTCGTTCGACCGTACTGGCTCGTTGACGACATCAAAGCGGCGGTGGATGCGGCAACCAGGCAGGGCGCTTTCGTTGCGCATCCCCCGCTGGAGATTCCGGGAAAGGGTACATTCGCCATCTATATCGAGGGAGGTGTGGATCACGGGTTGTGGCAACTATGATTCCCGCCTAACAATCAGGCGGCCGCAGCCGCTTATGTCTAACTCACGTTGATTGATGAAAAATCGGCCCGCCTGTTTGGTGAACAGGCGGGCCGAAGAGTGTGCAGTCTGAACAAGCTAGAAGATAAACCGGAAGCCGACTTGCATGCTGCGGCTGCTGCCGGTGTTGGCTCCGGGGTTGTTGTAGGTCCCGACCGTGAAGCCGTTGAAGGCGCTCTCGGTGACGGGATTTGGCACACCGAAGTTTCTGTGGTTGAGCACGTTGAAGGCTTCGGCGCGCAGCTCAAGCCTGGTCCCTTCCGTCAGCCTCAGCGTCTTGAAGATCGAGAGGTCCAGGCGGTAGAACGGCTCGCCCGTAAAAGTGTTCCGCCCGATGCCGTACGGCGTCTTGAAGAGGTCGAAGGCTTCGAGGAACGGGATGAAGGCGGCCGAGCCGAGGGCGGCCGGCAGCCCCGAGTCGTTGTAAATCAGACGCGCCTGCTGTTGAGCCTCAGCGGCCGTGACGACGCGCCCCTGCGAGCCCGCGTTGGCCGTGTCGTAGATGATGAACATCCCTGCGGGCACGCTTCCGTCGCCGAAGTTGACGAGGTTGGCGAAGCTCCCGAAGGCTATGGTCGTGATGGGCGCGTCCGGGTTCCCAGCGTAAGGCCGCAGCGTCGGGAAGCGCGGGTCGTAGAAACCGTTCAACTGAACGGGCGTGTATGGGCGGCCCGAGCCGAGGCGGACAATGCCGTTGACCTGATAGCCGCCGAGGAGCTTGCCGACAAAGCCGCGCTGCTGGCGGAAGAAGGGCAACTCGTAGAGGAAGCTCCCGGCGAAGTTGTGCTTCTGGTGGAAGGCCGAGAGGCCGCGCTCGCCGTCCGTCACGTCAAACGGGTTCTGAGAGAGAGAGATTGACTGGCCGCCGCCCACGGTCGAGAAGACTTCGGACGAGTTGTCAATCGTCTTGCTCAGGCTGTAGTTGGCCGTCAGCGTCAGGTCGTTCGTCAGCCGCGTGTCGAAGCGCATCTGCAAGCCGTGGTAGATGGACGACGCGCCGTTGGTGAAGATGAAGGTAAAGCCCTGCCCCGGAATCAGGCGGCCGTTGCCGTTCGTCCCGGGGTTCGAGCCGGCGATTGCGCCGTTCGTGAACTCGCCGGGGTTCCCGGTCGCGGCCACGCCGAGCGCGTTCAGGAAGTTCAACTGCGGGTTGCCGTTGAACGCCTGGAACTGGCCCACTATGCGCGAGCCGACGTAGCGCGCCTCGACGACCGTGTTCTTGAAGACCTCCTGCTGGAAGCCGAAGTTGAAGGACATCGTGTAAGGGTTGTAAAAATTCGGGCTCACACGAGTATTGTCGAAGAGCAGCGGGTTGCCGCCGGCCGTGCCTGGAGTGAGCGCGAGGTCCGCGCGCGAGGTCGGCTGGAACGGGAACGGCAGAGAGCCCGGCGCTCCCGGCGTCTGGCGTATGCGCCCCGCGCCCGCGAACGGCGCACCCGTGGCGACGTTGTCCACGATGTTGAAGAAGCCCGGATCGTAGGCGATGCCGAAGCCGCCGCGAATCACCGTCCGGCCGTTCGTGAAACGGTCGCCCAAAAACTCTATGTTCGGCGACCAGGCGAAGCCGACGCGCGGGGCGAAGTTGTTCCTGTCGAGAGGCAGCTCCGCGAGCGTCCGCGACTGGATGGGGAAGGACGGGTCGAAGAGCGCCGTCGCCGGGTCCGACTCGCGCGCGTTGAGGTCGCGGATGAGCGGGTTGAGCGGCTGCGACGTTAATTCGTAACGCAGGCCCAGGTTGAGCGTCAGGTTGGGCCTGACGCGCCAATCGTCCTGTATGAAGAAGAAGTAGTTGTTTTGAATAATGTCCTTCTGCGGGTCGCCGAGCGCGAAGTCTATGTCGCGCGGCCGGCCCAGAAGGAAGTTCTCGAACGCGGTCGCCAACTCGCCCTCGCGCGTGAAACCGTTAGTGCCGTTCGTGCCGAAGTCGAAGAAGGTGTTGGCCGGCACGAAGCCCGTCACGGCCGGGGAGGTCCCGCTGCCCGTGAAGTTGAACGAGCCGCGGAAGGTGGGCAGGAAGAAGTTGTCCTGGAAGTTGTGAATGATGTCCGTGCCGAACTTGAGCGCATGGTTGCCGACGGTCGCGGAGACAGTGTCCTGCACCTGCCAGACCGTGACGACGCGCGCCTGCGGGAAGACCGTGTTGGTCCCGAAATCCAGACCGAAGTTGAAGAAGAGGTCTTGCGGCGAGCCCGCGAAGTTGACGTTCGGCGGGAACTCGTCGAGGTTGTCGCGCCCGCCGAACTCCACGTCGGAGGTCGAATAGTTGAAGCGCGCCTGGTTGACCCAGTTCGCAGAGAACGTGCGCGTGTAAGTGAGCCCAATGTTGTGCGACCTGGAAGGCACGGAGATCGGGCGGCCGTTGAGGATGCGGTCTGTCACGTTCGGATTGTCCGAATCGTTGAAGATGTAGCGCCCCGTAAGCTGGTCCTTGTCGGTCAGGTTGTAATCAATGCGCGTGATGAGCTGGTGATTCGTCGAGATGAGCGGCACGACGCGCACGGCCTCGCCGCCGAAGATGACGCGGCGGTTGCCCTGAGCGTCATTCGTCACGGCCAGGGGCGCGAGAAAGCCTGCCGTGGTGGGCTGGCCGAACGGGTTACCGGGTCCGAACTGGAAGGCGTCGGGCACGCCGTCGCCGTCCGTGTCGAGCGTCGGCGGCGCTATCAGGAGCGTGCCGAACTGGACCGCAGCCGGGCCGCCGCCCAAGCCCGTGCGCGCCAGTTGAGCGGTCGCGGCGTTCGGGAAACGGGTCGCGAGAAATTGAACGCTTTCGAGCGTCGGCGTCAGCGTCGCGCTGCCGAGGTTGTTGACCTGCTGCTCACCGCGCAAGTAAGTCCCCTCGTAGGTCGCGAAGAAGAAAGCCTTGTTCTTTTTGATGGGGCCGCCGAGCGCGCCGCCGAAGCGGTTCTGCCTGTAAGGGTCAATGCCTTCGCGCGAGGCTAACCCGGAGAATTGGTTGAAGCCGTTGTTGACCAGAAAATTGAAGGTCGAGGCGGCGAGTTTCTGCTGGTTGTTGCGCGCGTCGAGCGCGGAGTTCTGGTGGTGCTCGAAGAGCGCGCCGTGAAATTCGTTCGTGCCGGGCCGGGTGATGATGGTTATCTGCGCGCCCGCGTTGCGGCCGAACTCGGCCGAAAAATTGTTCGTCACAACCTGCAATTCGCCGACGGCCTCCGAGTTGGAGATGAAGGTGGAGGGCCCGCCGATGTAGAGGTCGTTGTTGTCCTGGCCGTCGATCTGAAAGTTGTTCGAGCGGCCGCGGTTGCCGTTGGCGCTGATGCCGACGCCGTTCGTGAAGTCCGTGTCGTTCGGCGTGACGACGCCGGGGACGAGCAGGGCCA
>DATFCB010000075.1:0-2536 GCA_035253525.1 Pyrinomonadaceae bacterium
ATCCTTCCGTAATCTTTACCTCCCGGACGCCTAGCCCGGTTGGATTAACACTTGCTGCGCCTTTCACACTTTGGGCAGGCAGTATCCCAAGTTGTGCAACGCCTGACGGAACCTCTCTTCGTCCGTGGCGGAGACGACGAGATGCTTCTCGCCCGCGCGCAGGCAGAGCGGCTTTGTCTTTTCGTGCTGCGCCAACTCTTCCGCCAGCGCCGCGTCCGTGCATTCGACGAGCACCGCCGGGCCGCGGTCACGCAAACGCACGGCGTTACGCTCCGACTCTCGCAGAAAGGCTTCGACCGTTTCGGGCAACGGCTGCTCGTCGCGCGCCTGTAAGAACTCTCGCAGCTCGGCTATCTGGTGGCCGTTTTCCAGCGCGGCCATCGTCCGGGCGCGATCCAGATACCAGACCGAGTCGGATTCCTTTTCGGCGTATGTTTGGAGCAGCAACCTCTCTTCAGGCAGGAGCAGTTCGCCCGTCACATTGACCCGCAGACTGGGCAGCACGCTGATGCTGGCGCGGGCAGTCATCTGGGCCGAAATATACTTGTCTGCCAGGCCTAAGCAGTATGCGCCGAGCGGCGTCAGGCGGAAATAGAGCAGCCCGTCATAGCGGCTGAAGAAGTCCAGATCGTCCGCGCCCCACAGGTCGCGGAAATCCTGTCGCGCGCCCTCCGGCGGCACATGCGCCACGTCAATCACGCCGAGCGTCGCCGCATACTCGAACAGGAAGCAGAGCGCGTAGCGGCCTTGCAGAATGCTCCATTTGCCGAAGCCCTCGTAGCCGAGGCTGCCGTACTCCTGTTCCTCGATGTACAGCTCCCAGGGGTCGCGCGTCACCTCGAAGTCGAAGCCCGCGGCGAGCATGTAGCGGAAGAACTCGTCCGTCTTGAGCCACTGACTCACCGGACACTCTTTCAGCGCGTCCGCGATGACGGCGCGACGGCCAGCCGGCGCAGTCAAGCCCCGCGCGCCTTTGCCCGCCTGCCCTTTAATCACGTCAACACGCCGCAGCTCGTCGAGCAGCCTCGTCTTCACCCAACGCTGCCAGCACAGACGCAGCGTCTCCGCGGCGGGACTGCTCAAAGCCTTGCGCCCGGCTTTGGTCAGGGCCAGCCGCTTGCCGCTCTGTTCGGCCAGCCCGGCGGCCTGCACGAGCAGAGGCCATGCGAACGCCTTGATCGGCCCCGCCTCCTGCTCGTACTTTCTCTTCTTCGGCTGACCGGGCACGTAGTAATAGTCGCCGCCGCGCAGGAGCGCCGCGATCTCATCCACCGTCGCGGAAGAAGGCAGAGAGGACTTGTCGCTCACGCTAAGTTTGCCGCGCTCGATCAGGCACAGGACGGTATGCAGATCATGCGGCGCGTTTCGCTCCATCGCACTTTGCGTCACGGGGATCTGTTTGACTCTCACTTCGCTCCGACGCGCTTCAAAGTCGAAACTCTCCTCGCGCCAGTTGAAAACTTCCGGCGGTTTCTCCGTGACCTTGAGCTTTGGCGCGGGCGGCTCCGACACGAATGCTTTCAGACGCTCCCGCAACTCCGCGGGCATCAGTCCGTCGCGGTAGATGAATAGGCACAGCAACGAAGGCGTGCGGTTGTAGCCCCACTGGTCGCGTGTGCCCCAATTTGGCTGCCCTCCGTATCTGGCCTGAAAGCGATACGCGCGGAATAGTCCGTCGGGTGAATGGACGACTTCGGACACGGCGTTCCGCTGCGTCCCGTCCAGTTGCCCCCAGAGCTTGAGCAGCGCGTCGCCTTCGAGGTGGCGCGCGATCTCGGCCACCAGCTCCGGCTTGCGCGTGGGCTTTTCCGCGGTGGGCAAAAGGGCCAGATGCTTCTTCAGGTCATCTACTGTCAGGCCGCTTAATGCTTCGCTGACCGTCGTTAGTTGTAACTCTTCTCTATGTCTAGGCATCCGATTGTTGAATAAATGTACGCAGCTCTCTGCCGAGCAGTTTAGGCTCCCGCGGTGAAGCTGTATAGTCTCTTCCGTGGCTCAGAAAAGGATCGGACAGTTGCCGCCGCGCCACTCGTTCGCGCTCAACCCGCACAGGGAGATGCGTTGCACCAAATGCCCGCGGTGTGAGGGACAGACGCACCTGCGCAAGTTCGCGCTGCTCATCGGCGTCGAAGATTACGGGCTGATGGTGCTCGGCAAGACCTGCCGCTACTGCCCGCCGTGTGATTTCATCATCGCCCATCAGGACGAGTTGGAGGCGCTGCTGGCGGCGGGCTTCTCCACACACGAGCCGGAAGTGCTCGGCAAAGACTATTACGTCATCGGAACCGTGGAGCGGAAGACTTGGCGCAGAGGACTGAGTGACCAAGTCACTTCGACCGACGAACTGCTCCGCCACGCGGCAGACTTCGCGAAGGAGTTCGACCTCCACTACGAACCCGGCGGCCGGTATCCCGCAGACAGAGAGACACGATAAGGCGGGATGGGATGTCTTCCCTCAACATGCCGGACGCGAGCATTCACACCTGAAAAGCAATACGCTTGATCGCAAAAGAGCTAAGCCGGCGTCCCCCCCCTT
>DATFCB010000076.1:0-2449 GCA_035253525.1 Pyrinomonadaceae bacterium
AAATCCTTCCGCGCCGAGCGCGGCGACGACCGTCTCCGCGTCGAGCGCGATGTGGCCGAGCACGTCGGCCAGCCTCCATTCCACGACCAACTCGCGCGCCAACTCCGAAAGCGGCCGCGTCGTCCCCGTAATAATTCGGCAGTTGACCATCCGCGGGTACGGGTCGCCCGCGGGCGTGTAGTGGCCGGTCTCGACGACCCGCGCCAGGACATGCTGCGCGGCTTCGCTCAGCATCTCCACGTTCTTGATGAAAAGTGTGCCAGCGCCCGCCGCGGCGAAGAGGCCGCGGCGGGGCTGAGATGGGAGCGCGACGCCGCCCGCCGTTCCGCCCAGAAGGAGCGACGTGCGGTCGCCGCGCTTGTCATCGGCTAGATGAAGTCCGTCAAGCTCCTCCCACCGGCCTGACGTTTCGTCCATCCCGTGCAGCAACGCAGCCGCTCGGCGTTGCACTGGCGCTTTCGCGCTGTAGAGATTCACGGGTAGATGTGCCCTCACCAATCGCCGATATGAGGACTGAAGCCTCTCTAAATCTTTTCTCCAACCGTTCACTTTCTTAAAGCCTGCGCATGAGACGCGTGCCCCACGTTAGTCGCGTCACACCCCGCGCGGCTTCCCCCCAATCACCCCGTCCGTGCCAGAGGATGCGGGCCGGTTAAGTTCCCGCTCGTTCTGCCCATCACTCTTAACAAGAATTGTGCCAATCCGCCCGGAGGCGGGCCGGACGACTGATCGCCAGTAAAACCGGGCCTCCGAGTCGAAACTGAGGGGCGACGGAGCGTGCGCGGCCGAAAAATTTTTTGCGCCGCCAAACTCGCGCACACCCCTCCCCGTCCGAATTGGCACAGTTTTTACTGGGGTTGATTGGAATGCAGGATTTTTTGCGGGGGGTGAAAAATTTTTTGCGCCGTCTCAGTCCTCGTCCTCGACGAGGTTGAGTTCCGGGCGACTGAGGCCGAATTTACGGAGTTTGTAGTTGAAGGTCTGGCGGCTCAAGCCCAGCATCTCGGCGGCGCGTGTGACGTTGCCGCCGTGGCGCGCGAGCGCTTCGGTCAGGAGTTGCCGCTCGACATCGAGCATGATCTCTCTGAGGTTGACGGGCCGGCTGAAGTCCGGCTGAAAGCTGACGGACGAAGAGGTGCTGGTGATGGCTCGCAGGATGTCGGGCGAGAGCGACTCGACGCCGACGGCCTGCCCCTCATCGGCGAAGACCACGACGCGCTCGATCTCGTTGCGGAGCTGGCGGACGTTGCCGGGCCAGGAGTAGCGCGAGAGATACCCTATGGCCTCGGTCGTCAAGCCGCCCAAACGCCTGTGGTGGCGGCGGCACATTTTTTCGAAATAGTAGGAAGCCAGGGCGGGGATGTCTTCGGGCCTGACGCGCAGCGGCGGCACTTTGATAACGAAGGTATTTAATCTGTAGAAGAGGTCTTCACGGAAGCGCCCCTCGCGCACGTCAAGTTCGAGGTCGCGGTTGGTGGCGGCGATGACTCTCACGTTGACCTTGCGCGGCGAGTCGCCGAGCGGCATGATCTCGCCCTCTTGCAGGAAGCGCAGGAGCTTGGGCTGCAACTCAAGCGCGAGGTCGCCTATCTCGTCGAGGAAGAGCGTGCCGCCTTCGGCCGCGCGGATGATGCCGCGCTGGTCGTTAATCGCGCCGGTGAAGGTTCCCCGCCGGTGTCCGAACAGTTGGCTTTCGAGCAGTTCGCGGGGCGCGGCCGAGCAGTTGAACGGGAGAAAAATCTTGTCGCGGCGGCGGCCCTCTTCGTGCAGGCTGCGCGCGATCAGTTCTTTGCCTGTGCCAGTTTCGCCCGTGATGAGCACGGTCGCGTCCGAATCCTTGAGCCGCTCCATCCGCGCCAGCACGTGGCGCATCGCGAAGCTCCCGGCGATGACGCCGGGGAAGAGTCCCGCGACGCCCGGCAGGACGACCGTGTTGGCGTGGCGGCCGCGCCGCCCCCACTCGATGGCTATCCGGTAGTGCTCGCGCGCGCGGGCCTGCTCGTCCGTCTCCTGGAAGGAGCGGCCGAGACAGTAGTAGACGCGCACGAGGTTGGCGGCGTCGCCAAGAGGCTCTAATATCTCGCGGGCGGCGTTAAGAAGGCCGAGCGAGTTCCGATAATTTTTGTGCCAGTAGGCGCGCGAGCCGAAGGCCAGCAGGAGCAGGCCGCGCAGGTGAGCGGGCAGGGGGTCCAGGGCGCGCACGTCGTAAGGGGCCAGGACTTCATCGGCCTCTGCGTGGCGCTCCATCTCCTCATAGACTTCCGCGAGCGCGACGCGCGTCTGGACGGCGCGGGCCGTCGAATCCTCGGGCGCGTCGTCGCGCAGGAGCCCGAGCAGAATCTTCTCGGCGCTCGCCAAGTCGCCGCGCGCGGTGTAGGCTTGGGCGCGGACAAAAAGGTCTTCGAAGGCTATCTGGTTGTCTGAAACCTGCGTCATCGGATTACCGGGC
>DATFCB010000077.1:0-2723 GCA_035253525.1 Pyrinomonadaceae bacterium
GGTTCCTGGTGCTCCTCCACCTGGATGTCCGCCGCCAGGTCGCCGTAGTTCGGGTCCACCAACTTGATCTGGTCCCATGCCTTGTTCATGGCCTCTTCTGACGGCGCGGTCGCCCGGATGACGAGCTTGTCGCCCTCGACGTGAAGGTTGTGAAGGCGAGCGCCCTCGTGGTCGAGCGTGTTGAGTACGCTCTGGTACTTCTGCTTGAGGGTGGCGAATTTGTCTTCACTGCCTTTGGCGGCTGCCGCCCCGGTGCCGAACATCTGGCTGAAGTTGTCGAAAAGTCCCATCGTTAATTCCTCCTAACGAAAGTTAAACCCCCGGCATCTCGGCCGGCGCAAGGGAGAGTTTCAGTTTTGGGTTTTAAGTAGCGCGACGATTATACCGCAACGGCTGCCCACTGCAAGCAGCAGGGCACGCCCGGAGGTTTCCTCTTCAGATGCGCTCGACGGCCTCGCGCGGTTCGGCCGTGATGGAGCGAAAACTGGACATGCGTACGAGGCCGGGGGCCGCGCCCCTGGGCTTCGAGAGAAACTTGCGCGGCGTGTAATGCACGTCAACTTTGGCGTCGCGCCGCGCCTGGCTGAAGAGGGCCGCGAGTTGAGCGGCCTCTATGATGGTGCGGTGCGGGATGTCCGCGCGTGTAGGGTTGCGGACGATGACGTGCGAACCTGGGTAGTCCGCGGCGTGCAGCCAGAGGTCGTGCGGGCGCGCGACGCGGAAGGTGAGGTGGTCGTTGTCGCGCGCAGCGCGTCCGACCAGAATCTCGTAGCCGTCGGAAGAGCGGTAACGACGCGCGCCTGGCACAATTTCGGCGGCCTTCTGACGGCGACTTTTCGGCCCGCGCGCCTCCTCCTTTTCCCCGCTGGCGAAGCTCTCAAGCGCGGCCTCGTCCCGCGCGCCGATTGCTTCCTCCAACTCCGACCGGCGCGCGTCGAGCATCTCCAACTCTTGTTCGAGCCCTGCGAGCCGCTTTGTAATCTCCTCGGCCGCGCGCCTCGCCTTCGCGTATCGTGTGAAGCGGCGCGCGGCCTCCTCCTGCAACGTCAGGTTCTCGTCAACTTCGAGTTCGACGAGCGGCGCGTCTTCGGCGTAATAGTCTGTCAGAGTAACTTTACTCCCCAGCCGTTTGGCGGTCGCGATGTTGGCGAGCAGCAGGTCGCCGATTCTTTTATGCTCGTCGGCGCTCCCGTGCGATTCAAGATCGCGGCCCAGATGCCGGCGCAGCTTCTCGCGCTGGGCGATCTCTTTGCGCAGACGCGCGCGCGCAGCCGCCGCCCTCGCGTCGAAGCGGCGCGCTTCTTCAAGCTCGCGGTAATGATTGTCCGCTGCCTCGGAAAATGTGCCAAAGTTTCCACGTTCGAAAGTTTGGGCGGTCGAAGCAGCTTGCGCGGACGGTTGTGGCGGCGGCTGATACTTATGGCTGACCTCCTGGCCGTCGCCGCGCGGCGGCCGTAGGGCATCGATGACGTAGCCGCGCTCGTCCAGCAGCAAGAGGTTCGCGGCCTTCCCCGTCAACTGGGCCGCGAGGGTGCGCTCAAACGGATTGCCGATCTCGTCGTGGGCTTCAAACGAGAGGCGGACGACGCGGTCGCCCTCGTCTTTGACAATCGAGTTGAGCCTGGTCCCGCCGACGTGCTTTTGCAGGACGAGGGAGAAAGGCGAGTTGGTGAGCGATTGTTTTTCAAGCTCGCGGGCGCGGCGTTCTATCAGGTGGATTCTGGGCTGAGACGGTTCGACGCTGACGAAGAGGTAGCGGCCGTCGTGAGGGCGGAAATCAACCGCGACCGAGACCCGCGAGAGTTGAAACACCCTGCCCACGGTGCGCCCCACGAGCGCGGGCGCAATCTCTGCGACGATGGCTTTGATGGTTTGATCGTCCACGGGCGAATGAAAAATGCAAAATTAAAGATGCCAAAGTGAAGGAATTCAATCTTCACTTTGGCATTCTACATTTTTAATTTTGCATTTTCAGTCGCGGACGACGATTGTGCCGGAGAGGTGATCGTGGGCGGTGCGCCCTTCGGCGTCGAAGAGTGCGTAAATTAGACCGAGGCCAAGTGTGACGAGCGACAGCACGTAAAGAAGTGCGCGCCCGACCGCTTGCCTGGTAGTCGGCGGCAAACCAGTCTCGGCGTCCACGGCCCGAAGCGAAACGAGCGACATGCCCCAGGTCCGACCGGCCAGCGCCGTCGCAGCCGTCAGGTAGAGAAACATCACTATCACAACGATGCCGCCCATCGAAGCGACGACGCGCCAGTCGGCCCAGTTGCCGTTGGTCAATTCGATAATCGCCGCGAACGGGGAAGAGGCGAAAGCGACGACGAGCAGGTCTATGACGCTTCCGGCGAGGCGGGCACCGACCGGTGCGCGGTCATCGTAAAACTCTTCCTCGGAATCGGTCCTCAGTAACTCTTCGTTCGAACTCACGCTGCCGGATTCAACCGGAGACTCTGTCGCTACGGCACGAGCTGGCTGCGGCTTGCTCTCGACGGCAGGCGCTTTCTTCGCGGGCTGAGCAGGGACGACAATCAGTGAATGCTCGCGCGTCGTCTCCGCGGCTTTGGCCTTGGTATTCTTTTCGTCCTCGGCAGGTTGGGCGGGAGCCTCTACGGGCATCACGGCGGCGATAGGTGTTTGAGAAACGACCTGCTTCGTCTCCGGCTGGTATTGCTCTTCTGCGACGCGCGCGACCGCCGCCGCCGCTGCTCCGCCCATCGAAG
>DATFCB010000078.1:0-3210 GCA_035253525.1 Pyrinomonadaceae bacterium
AAGGGCGGCCGTTTTTTCCTGCGGAAGCGTGCGCTGCTGCGAGCGGCTGGTATCAACCAGAAGGGCGAACGTGAGCGGCAGTTCAGTCTCGCGGTCGAAGACGGAAAGCTCCTGCGCCACGTTGTCTTCGACGACGCGCACATCCTCGCGCCTGAGCGTGGTGACGAAATGCCTGTCCTTATCAACCGCCGTCAGCAGGACGGTCGCCAGGTCCGCATCTACGCGCACGACATCGTCGTCGTCGTCGCCGCCGCCCGCGGGCGCACGGTCTTGCGCGGGGCGCGGGGGCGTCTTCGGCTGCTGCGCGGGCGCGGGAATCAGAGCGAGCGACAAGATGGCCGCGACAAGTAAGGCGCGCGGCATTCCGTGAAGACGAATCATGAGGTCGGGCTCCTTTACAATCTACTTCGGGCGAGGCGCGCTGCGGGCATAGTAGCCCCGGCGGTAGAGTAGTTGCAATTTCTGTTTGCGCAGTTCGGGGTTGATTATCTCGACGCGGACCTGGCGAAAGCTGCCGTCGCGCTTCGTGTTGGCGGGCTTGTAGGCAAGAAGGTATTGCGAGCGCAGCTCCTGTTGAATTTGCGCGAAGGCTGCGTCGAGTTCCTGCCTGTTCTCTGGGAAGAAGGCGCGGCCGCCCGTCTTCTCGGAGATTTTCTTGAGCGCGTCGTCGGCCACGCCCTCGTACTCTCCGTCGCCTATCCCGACGGAGTAGATGACGACGTTGTGCTTGACGGCGAAGTCAATCGCCTCCTGCCTCTTGGTCATGCTGCTTGAGTCCTTGCCGTCCGTGAGCAGGATGATGGCGCGGCGCGACTGCGCGGGCGTCTGCGAGAGCACGTCGTTGACGGTCACCCAGGCCGCGTCCCAGACGCCAGTGTAACAGCGCAGTTCGCGCTCGGGCGTGACGTTGCCCTCACACTCGGGCGAGCCCATAGGGAATTCAATCACGACCTGCTCGACCGCGCCGCGCAGTTTTCCGAGGTCGTTGGTCAAGTCTTGTTGGAGCACGGCCTCACCCGTGAAAGAGATGATGGCCGCGCGGTCCCTGTCGGGCCGAAGGACTGAGTCTATGAAGGCGCGGGCGGCAAGCTTTTCGTCTGGGAGCGTGCGCTCCTGCGAGCGGCTGGTGTCAATCAGGATGGCGAGCGTGAGCGGCAGTTCAGTCTCACGCTCGAAGACGGAAAGCTCCTGCGGCACGTTGTCTTCGACGACGCGCACGTCCTCGCGCTTGAGCGTCGTGACGAAACGTCTGTCCTTGTCAATCGCGGTCAGCAGGACGGTCGCCAGGTCCGTGTCCACGCGGACGACATCGTCGTCTTCGCCCGCGGGTGCTTGATCGTTCGAGGGGAGCGCGGGCGCTTTCGGCTGATCTCCCCTGACGCGCCGCATGCGCCGCAAGGGCGGCTGCTGCTCCTGCTGCTTCTGCTGCTGCTCCTCCTCCTGCGCGAGTTGCGGCGCGGCCGTCGAGAGAAGAAGCAGCAATGCCGAAAGAAGCATGACGGTAAAGACTCGACCATCTCTCTTCCGGCGCAACATAAGATAACCCCCTCTTCCTTGACGGACCGTTTATAAAAAGCCTCACGGCGCGGCCGACTCCACGGCCGGACTCATGCGCACGCTCGCGCCGTCGCGGTTGACGCGCACGCGCAAGCGACGGCCCTGTCCAGCGCCCCCCTCGTTCGAGGCGTAAGTCAGCTTATAGGACATGCGCAGTTGGGCCACTATGTCGTCGTAAGCGCGCTGCATATCTTCGAGGCGCGCAATCGGGTAATAGACGCCGCCCGAGACTTCAGCGAGCTTGCGCCCTTCGTCCTCGGCGCGCGTCGTCAGCGTCAGGTAGCGCCTGCGCGTAGGGTCTATGGTCGTCTCCGCACGCGCCACGCTCGCCTCGCGTATCAGGCCCGAGGGAACGTAGAGCGGGTAGATGAGCGCGCCCGACTCTATGACGGCGTCGAGGACCGCGCCGAACGGGACGAAAGACTTGTTATCGTCGCCGTCGGACATGATGACGACCGCCGTGCGCTCGCCCCTCAGTTGCTTCAATTGATCTACCAGGGTGTAGGCAAGCGCGTCGTAGAGCGCGGTCGCGCCGCCCGCGTCTATGTCCTTGAGCCGTTCGGAGAGGAGTGCGCGGTCGGTCGTGAAGTCCGAGATGACCTGCACGTCGTCGCGGAAGCTGATGACGGCGATGCGGTCCTGCGCGCCGACCGTGTTGATGAAGTTGCGCGCGGACTTGCGTATGAAGTTGATGTGCTCGTCAACGCTGCCCGAAACGTCCAGCAGGAGAACGAGGTTGAAAGGCGCGCTCGCGGGCTCGACCGCCGCGACGCGCCGCTCCTGCCCGTTCTCGAAGACGGAGAAGTCGCCCTCGCGTAAGCCGGAGAGCGCGCGCCCGTGCCGGTCGGTGACGCTGACGTTGAGGCGCATCAGTTGCCCGCCCGCGGACGTTGCGATTGTTCCGGGCGGGGTGCGGCGGACGAGCGATGGGGCTTCCTTCGGCGGCGGGAGCGTCTTGGCGTAGTCGCCGAAGTAGCGCGGGCTGACCTTGCGCACGGCGTCAACCAGGGCGCTATCGCCGTCACGGACGATGGCGCGCACGGCCTCCGTCAGCGGGCGCTCGCGCAAGTCCGAAGGGACCATGCTCGGGTCAACGTTGAAGAGCATGAGGCCGCGCTGCGTCGTGAAATTGAGTTCGACGCGCTCCTCCTTCTTAGCTTTCTCGTCGCCCAGCTTGCCGCTGATGGCGAAGACCCCGCCGCGCTTCTCTTTGACTTCGGGCAGTTCCACGTCGCCGAAGTAGCGCGGGCGGCTGGCCGTCCAGAGCAGATTGAGGTGGACCGCGTCCACGGGCACGTCCGCGCGAATTGTGCCAGTGTTGGTCAGGACTTCGGCGCGCGCCAGGTTGCCTATGATGTCCACGGCCCCGGCCTCGCTCGTGACCTTCACGCGCGCGCGCGCAGGCACGTTGACCATCAGGTCAATGCGGTCGCGCTCGGGCCGCGCGCGCACGTCTATCTGGACCGAGCCGCCTTTGTTGACGGAGACGATGTCGGATTCGGCGACCGCCGCGCCGGGCGACGAGGCACGGAGCGAGACGTTGCTGCGGGAGTCTACGGCCGTGACGACGACGCGGCCGTTGCGGTTGTTAATCGAGATCGTGGCCCTTTCGGAAGCGTTCAGCTCACGCTCCACGGTCTGCGCCGACGCAGG